>JACMJI010000095.1 GCA_014380705.1 Gorillibacterium sp.
ATGAGCTTGTTGACCAGTCAGAGCTTTGTTATCTTCATGTCCCTCGTTATTAATACCTTGCTCTAAACGGGTTCTCTCATATTCAGTGATGGCTCGGAAACGGATATGTGGTGATTCCACTGAAATTCTTAATAAAGCCTCAATTAGATCACGACGATACCGTTCTTTATCTGCTCCGTCATCCGAAGTTAATAAGAAAGTAAAGGATACGGTCTCATCCTTGATCATGATGTCCCGAACTAATTGCAGCTCCGTAACAGAACGGTGATATTCCCCATCATATATTGATGACAGTGTACTTAAAACCTCTTCTTTTGTGATCATCATTATTATCACCTCAATTGTTCAATTTATAGCAAATTGTTAGCAAGAGTATATCATATTTGCTCTAAATTAGAGAGGAGGTGTCCAAGCTTATAGGTTTCATTCAGCTAAAGATGTTTCTGCAGGCTTTTCACCGGATGCATATTTCAATATTCCCTGATAAACAGATGCTGCAAGCTTCTGTTGATACTGCGGCTGACTGAGCAGCCTTGCTTCCTCGGGATTGGAAAGAAATCCAACCTCCACAAGAACACTTGGAATTTTCATGGCTCGAAGTAAATAAACCTTTTTATCAATCGGTTTGGCCATACGATCGGTATTCTCCAAGTTTCTTTTCAGTTCAGCTTGAATGTGTGCAGCAAAACTTGCATTATCGGGATGGTTTAAAGTGTAAAAGGACTGCGCTCCATGCCATTTAGGGGAAGGAATACTGTTTAGATGAACACTAACCAGCAAATCCGTTTTATTTTCTGTAATGGCTTGTGCCCTTTGGATTAGATCTTCCCGCTTTCTTCTGCCCAAACCCTTCGTGTCAATCTGAGCCAAGTCTGTGTCTGTTTCTCTAGTCATCCATACAATGGCACCGGATTGTTGTAAATAATCACGCAAATATAAACAAATAGCTAAGGTAATATCCTTCTCCAATGTTCCAGATTCGCTCACAGCCCCTCCATCTGGACCACCGTGCCCTGCATCAATTGTAATTACCTTTCCTGATAGTGGAAGAGACCAAGTAGAACCTGATTTTGCAAACGGCAACTGATCGCTAAATACAAGCACAATCATGAGCAGTAACACAAGAGATAATACTATTTTGATTTTGCCGGACAATGTCATCCAAACAACGACTCTTTTACGAAATTTCCGCATGAAAAAATCCACCTCATCCCCTAGACTCCATTCATCTATATGGGACAAGACGGATCATTATGCCAAGCTGTTTAATATCTTTTATAAGCTAATTTTATTTTCCTGCTACTAGCTGCTCTTTCATACCTTCAATTAATACCTCTGCTACCTCGGGTCGGGTAAACTCTACAGGAGGACATTGGCCGTCTCGCAATAGCTCCCTCACCTTTGTTCCAGAGAGTTGCATATGATGAGACTTGTCATGTGGACAGGTTTTACTAGATGCCATATTTCCACACGTTTTACAAAAAAAGCTGTGTTCAAAGAATAATGGAATGATCCCTAACTCCGATGCTGTAAAAGTCTGAAAGATTTCCTGAGCCTCATAGGTTCCATAATAATCTCCAACGCCTGCATGATCACGACCGACAATAAAATGAGTGCAGCCATAATTTTTACGGACTATCGCATGAAAAACTGCTTCCCGTGGACCAGCATAGCGCATCGCAGCTGGAAATACTCCGAGAAAAACCCGATTCTTTGGGTAATAATTTTCAATCAACACTAGATAGCTCATCATGCGTACATCGGCTGGGATGTCATCTGATTTCGTTTCGCCTACCAATGGATTTAAAAAAAGTCCATCTACAATCTCCATGGCGCTTTTTTGAATATATTCATGCGCACGATGCACCGGATTGCGGGTCTGAAAGCCAACGACAGTCTTCCAGCCCTTCTCAGCAAAAATAGATCTTGTCACCTTAGGATCATAATAATATTCACCAAATTGATCTGGCTGTTTACGGTTAAGTGCGAAAATCGCTCCACCTGCGTAAAGATTCGAACGGGATCGCATTTTGTTAACGCCGGGATGCTGCTCATCGACCGTTTTGAAGACTTTGATCGCCTCATGAGCATGATCAGCCTTGTAAAGACTAGAGATCTCCATCACTGCATAAATGACCTGGTCTGTGGCTCCCTGAAGGGCAACGCGCTCACCAATTCTCAAAGCTGCATGTTGGTCATTTCTCACCGGCAATACAATAGGGATGCTCCATACTGTTCCATTCGCTAGGCGCATATTCTCCACAACAGATTGATAATCTACTTCATTCATAAACCCAGTAAGCGGCGAAAAAGCCCCTACCGCGATAAGATCAAGATCGGAGATCGTCCAAGTATCGATTGATATTTTTGTTAGGCCTTCAGCTTCAACCAATAGCCTTTGTTTTTCATCTGCTTCAACCATTCGGTTAATCAGTACGCCCCCGTGGGCTTGAATCGTATCAGACATGTTTGGCTTTCCCCCATTTGTTTACTTGTGTAAGCCGCATTCTGTTTTCTCAAAGCCTGCCCAGCGACCTGCTCTTGGATCCTCCCCTGCAAGAACGGGACGTGTACATTTCTCGCAGCCGATACTCGGAAAGTTCCGGTCATGAAGCGGGTTATAAACCAGGTCATTCTGGCGAATATACAGCCAAACATCATTAATGGTCCAGTCCGCCAAAGGATTGAACTTTACTAGTCCAAACTTCGTATCATACTCAACCTTTCGCGAATTTGCACGTGTAGGTGCTTGTTCACGACGGATTCCGGTTATCCAAGCTTCATAATGGGAAAGGATTTCTGTTAATGGATCAACCTTGCGAATTTTGCAGCAGCCGTTCGGGTCGCTCAACCAGAGTTCAGGACCATATTTCGCTGATTGTTCGTCCAGAGTTAGCTTAGGAAGGACAGGGATAAATTTTTTCTGATAGCGAGACTCTAATCGGTCTCTTGTTTCATATGTCTCGGCAAAATGTAGTCCTGTATCTAAGTAAAAAACATCTGCTTCCGGATTTATTTTGTGAAGGAGATCTACTAGTACAACATCCTCAGCACCAAAGCTACATGCTAAGGTAAGGTTAGGAAATTTATCAACGGCAATACGCAGGATTGCTGATGCCGACCCGTTCTCTAATTCTTCCGCTGCCTGATTAATCCATGCCTCTTTTTCAAACAAATTCATCATCTCACCCCAAATTTTATTTATCTTACTATTCTTATAGGAATTGTGTTATTACTTTATTATAAAACCTAAACATGTTTTGTCAATATAAGAATAAATGTCAGATTGATTTAAAAAATTGATGAAATGATCTCGTGACGGGGCGGTCAACCAAGGATAAACGACTGTCGGTGCCCTTTGACCATCCTCTCGAACGGTATGTCAGGAAAGGTGCTAATCGACCATCACTACTCGAACGGTATGATTAGTTTGGGGTTTAGCTTTTATGGAATATACTTTGTTAAAAGAGAACTTGCAGCAGCTATCACTTTGTGTCCCGGTTAAAATAAATGCAATATTCAGGTTAATTTGATAATTAATACATCCAAAGACAATATAGATGGTTTTATCCAGTTATTTTTGACCATAATTAAGAATTTGGATGAAATCATTCAAAATAAATACATAAATCCATCTATTTATAATTTTAGGGCGTTTTCTCGTCAATTTAACGGGGAATTTCCACTTATTTATTTTATCCATTGCCGTAAAGTCGCACTTACTCCTTAACCTAAAAACTTAGATAACTTTCGCTATTTGACCATTAAACCGTGCAAAAACAGCAAAACCCAGGTCTGTGGAACAAGAAATTTTAATTATCAGTCTGTGGAACAAGAACTTTTTATCTCCGTTCTATTGAACTAGAACTTCTGTATTTCGTTTTTCTTCACTCTTGGCCGTATGTTGGGCATCGTTCGGCGTTCCTACGTTCGCCATTCGACAGTAAAGATTGGGACTTTAGCTCGTATGCTGCAATGGCTTAAGGAGCTTGACGGGAAGATGATATTCATTCAACTGAATATTTCATGAACCGCCGTAAACCAAATGGTGTAAAGTGGTCTAAAGGCGGAACTTACCGCCCTTAATTTATCATTAAGGAAACCGATGCATCAAGGCGAAGCAATTGGAATGGGGTGGAAGAACGAAGTGTTCGCTTTTGTTTTTGGATGGATACCAATAAAAATACAAATCAAATTTCTATCCGAAAGCAACGGGCGACTGGAACCCCATTCCAAATTGAGTAGCCGTTGTTGCAACGGTTGACGTGCCGTTCGTTTACGAATATAGACTCAGAAGGAATCTATATAATATTTATTCATTCTAAAATTAAAAAATTCAGCCCTTGACCTGTGAAGGCCAAGGGCTGAATTCGTTAATAATATTAACGCTTCGAGAATTGAGGAGCCCGACGAGCAGCTTTCAATCCGTATTTCTTACGTTCCTTCATACGAGGATCGCGAGTTAAGAAACCGGCTTTCTTCAGTGATCCACGGAATTCAGGATCAGCTTTCAGAAGAGCGCGGGAAATGCCGTGACGAATTGCTCCGGCTTGACCGGAAGTTCCGCCGCCGTGGGCAATAACTACCACGTCATAATTATTCAACGTGTCGGTTAAGTTTAACGGTTGCTTAACAATAAGTTTCAACGTCTCTAGACAAAAATAATCGTCTATCTCACGTTTATTGATTACGATACGTCCCTCACCCGGTACGAGGCGCACGCGCGCGACCGAATGCTTACGACGACCGGTTCCATAGTATTGAACTTGTGCCATGAAACAGTCCTCCCTCTATTATCCGCGAAGTTCCCAGACTTCAGGTTTTTGTGCAATATGCGGATGCTCAGCGCCCGCGTAGACTTTTAGCTTTGTTTTCATGCTGTCCCCAAGACGAGTCTTAGGAAGCATTCCGTGAACAGCGAATTCAATCATGCGTTCTGGTCTTTTGTTTAATAATTCTTGAGCTGAAGTAACCTTTAAACCGCCAGTGTACATCGAGTGACGGTAGTACATTTTCTTCTGAAGTTTCTTGCCCGTCAAATGGACTTTCTCAGCATTAATGATGATGACGAAATCCCCGGTATCCACATGCGGAGTAAACTCCGGCTTGTGTTTGCCACGGATAAGGCTTGCTGCTTCGCTGGCCATACGCCCCAAAGTCTTGCCTTCAGCATCAATAATGTACCATTTGCGCTCAACTTCGTTGGGTTTCGCCATATATGTGGTACTCATTTGCGTATCCTCCTAGACTTCGTAAAGATTCATTAAAGAATCCTTTCGATTGGTAAAGATGAGCGGTAGAATCAACTCAGGGGCCGTGGGAAGCCAGTCGAAACACCATTGATTATAATACTATATTTAGCATTGATAAGCAAGTAATACTTTTTAAATGCTATACTCCACACTGCATAGCGTCAAGCCGTGCGGTTCACCGGTAGGACCAGCCAGCTTCCGGTCCTTTCCCTCAAGTATCAAAGGGATGTCGGACGGAGTCCGTTTGCCTTCACCGACCTGAATTAACGTGCCGGCGATGATTCGAACCATGTTATACAGGAAGCCGCTGCCAGTCACATACAGGTGGATCACACCTGCATCATCATCTCCGGGCATAGGAGTCCGTTCAAAAACCAGATATGCTTCGTAGATGGTGCGCACGTGTGACCCTACCGGCCTCCGCAAGGAAGTAAAGGACGTGAACTCATGTTGGCCTACAAAAGCCGCAAGGGCTTCACGCATCGCATCAATTCTTAGAGCTGTAGGATGGTAGACCCGTGTATGACGATAAAAGGGGTCTGGAAACCTTGATCTCTGAATACTGTAGCGATACGTTTTCCTCTTGGCAGATCGTCGGGCATGAAAGTCCTCGGGAACCTCCCTCGCCTCTTTAACAACAATGTCGTTAGGTAGACGAGAGTTGAGCGCCAGGCACCAATTTTCGAGAGGAATCTGTGACTCCGTCTCAAAATGAAACACCTGTCCCCATGCATGAACACCTGCATCCGTGCGGCCAGAGCCATGAATCTTTAACGGTTCGCCGGTTAGCATCAGAATCGCAGCTTCTAACTCGCCCTGTACAGTTTTGCCGTACGGTTGAATTTGAAAGCCGTGATATCCAGTGCCATCGTAACTCACGACCATAGCTAGTTTTCGCATTTTAAATCAACCTTTTTTGCTCAAAATAATATAAGTGAGAACTTATACTTTTTTGACATTTAAAAAAGGGCTTCATCAGAATCGATCCGACTCTGTCCACCCTTTCCCGTCCTGCCTTAGGCCCGATCCACCAGTTCCAAATAAACCATAGGAGCGGCATCGCCGCGGCGAGGTCCAAGCTTGAGGATACGTGTGTATCCGCCTTGGCGCTCAGCGTAGCGGGCAGCCAGTTCGGTGAATAACTTTTGGATAGCATCTTGGTCGCCTGCGGACTCGCGACGAACAAAGGAAGCTACCTGACGACGAGCGTGAAGATCTCCCCGTTTTCCAAGTGTAATCATTTTTTCAGCGATGGAACGAACTTCCTTAGCTTTAGCTTCGGTTGTTTGAATCCGTTCGTGTATAAACAAGTCGGTTACCAAGTCACGGAAAAGTGCTTTCCGTGCGCTAGAGTCACGACCCAATTTTTGGTATGCCATGATGTTACCTCCTTCTGAACGTATTGATTACTCTTCGCTGCGAAGGCCCAAACCGAGCTCGTCGAGCTTTTCTTGGACTTCTTCTAAGGACTTGCGTCCCAGGTTACGTACTTTCATCATGTCTTCTTCGGTCTTAGTGATAAGCTCTTGCACCGTGTTGATGCCAGCACGCTTCAGACAGTTGTAAGAACGAACGGAGAGGTCCAACTCTTCGATGGTCATTTCGAGAACTTTTTCTTTCTTGTCCTCTTCTTTTTCCACCATGATCTCGGCATCCTTCGCTTCATCGGTCAGACCAACAAAGAGATAGAGATGCTCGGTCAAAATTTTCGCTCCAAGGCTAACAGCTTCCTCTGGACGAATACTACCATCGGTCCAAACTTCCAGCATTAATTTATCATAGTTGGTCACTTGACCAACACGAGTATTCTCAACGCTGTAGTTGACACGTGTAATCGGTGTGTAAATCGAATCAATTGGGATTACGCCAATAGGTTGGTCATCCCTTTTGTTCTTGTCCGCTTGCACGTAACCGCGGCCCCTGTTTGCATGAATTCTCATGTGACAACGGGCATCCGGTGAAAGTGTTGCGATATGAAGGTCGGGATTTAAAATCTCTACGTCGCTATCGGCACGAATATCACCAGCAGTGATCCGGCCCTCGCCTTCCGCGTCGATCTCCAAAATCTTCTCTTCGTCAGAATGAATCTTGAGCGAGAGTCCCTTAAGATTAAGGATAATTTCCGTAACGTCTTCCATAACACCAGGAATCGTCGAGAATTCATGAAGAACTCCGTCGATGTGAACAGACGATACGGCAGCGCCCGGAAGCGATGAAAGCAAGATACGACGCAGGGAATTTCCCAGCGTAGTTCCGTATCCCCGTTCAAGTGGCTCCACGACAAACTTGCCGTAATTGCCTTCTTCGTTCACGGTTACGGTTTCTATTTTCGGCTTTTCGATCTCTATCATGAAACTGAACCCTCCTTCAAAACGTCGTTTCGTCCGGATTACCAGATGGATAATAACTAGGTAGTATGCCTATCCTTCTCCAACATTATTAACATGTAGAGGATAATTATACTACCAAGTGATCCTAATTTACACGCGGCGACGTTTAGGTGGGCGGCAACCGTTATGGGGAACCGGAGTTACGTCCTTAATCAGGTTAACCTCAAGACCGGCAGCTTGCAGCGAACGAATCGCAGCTTCGCGCCCGGATCCTGGTCCTTTAACCATGACTTCAACGACCTTCATTCCGTGTTCCATTGCGGCTTTAGCAGCGGTTTCCGCAGCCATTTGAGCAGCAAACGGAGTGCTTTTCCGGGAGCCTTTAAAGCCCATGTTACCGGAACTAGACCATGAAATCGCATTGCCGTGAGGATCTGTGATCGTAACGATAGTATTGTTAAAAGTTGACCGGATGTGCGCTACTCCGGTTTCAATATTCTTCCGGTCGCGGCGTTTCGTACGTGCAACCTTTGCTTTAGGTTTTGCCATTAGTGATGTCCCCCCTTATTACTTCTTCTTGTTCGCTACTGTACGGCGTGGTCCTTTGCGCGTACGAGCATTAGTTTTCGTGCGTTGACCGCGAACAGGCAAGCCACGACGATGACGCATTCCACGATATGAACCGATTTCGATCAAGCGTTTAATGTTAAGCGAGATCTCACGACGCAAATCGCCTTCCACTTTAGCACTTTTATCAATCGCTTCACGCAACAGGCTTACTTCTTCTTCCGTCAGCTCGCGTACTCGGG
>JACMJI010000096.1 GCA_014380705.1 Gorillibacterium sp.
CTATTTGATCTTAATGCTGAGGTTGAATTGTGGACACGGGCGGGGCATATTAAAGTGAAATTACATAAAGGCGTGGATATCCGTAGGTTTGACATGCTCATTGCTAACGCACTTTTGGTGGACTAATTGGGAGAGGGTGCCAGTTCAAGAGCGCTCGAACCCTACATTCAAATTCGTAACGTCACTGGTTTCTTAGGCAGTCTAAAAACCCTCAGAGAATATCTCTGAGGGTTTTCTAGCATCCGTTACTTAAGCCATTCGCCAGTTTCATTATCTAAGAAAGTCGTAGATATAGGCTCTAAGGTTACGTGTACCTTTTTCCCATTCTTGAGGGTGATTTCTCTTAGGCCGCCATCTTTCGTGTGAATAGCTAGAATGCCGCTGCCCGAATAGATGACATCTCCATCGTCGTTATGGATGTGTGCGCCGCTTTCTCGGAAGATGCTGCGCAGTACATCCGAGGAGGTGATTGGAATACTACTGAACCAGACCACACTGTCCCCGAGCTTCTTCTTCACCATCGCCGATTCGCCCGACCCTGCCAGTTCCCCAACAACTTCGGCCTCAGGGTCCTCTGTAACAAAGAATGGCTCACAAGGTCCCCAGGTTCCAGAGGCTGCGATCATCTTCGGTTCTGCGGTCCATACGACTTGAGGGTTGTCCGGGCATTTGCCTTTTACAACATGAATTCCTGTTACATCGCTGATAAAGTCATCACTGTTTCTTTGACCATTTGTGTATCCCGGAGCTGTGTAGAAGACAACATGTCTTCCGTTGCTCGCAACACGACTACGGATAAATTCCCTCTCGCTGTCGGAGAGAAGCAGTGTATTACCGAAGATGACTGTGCGATACTGACTTAAGTCCACCTTCTGCAGATCGGTCAAGAAGATCATATCAAACGCGGCGCCACTATGGAAAACTGCCGCCGCGGCCATGTTGATCGCCACCGGGTCAATTACGGGATCCTGCTCTGCTAGATAATAGAAGCAGCGTGTGTCATACACGAGCAGAACATCCGCTTGCGGTGCCAATTCCTTCTTGTAATATCGATCGAAAAGCGCCTTCATATTGCCAATGGCGTCCAATAATACCGGGTGGTCCCACCAGCCACTAACCAGCGTTGGGCCGAAATCGTAATACCATAAGCCCATGCCCCGGGTGAAGGATTGGGCCACATTGCGCCTGATCAGCGCTATATTCTCCTGCATCGTGCGACTGCTCATCTTAAGCGGCATGTCATGAGGATAGCCCCACATGGTGTATGTATCCATCTCATCAAGCCAAAGCTTGCCATTCACGCGACAGGATTCCAGAACACCGCGGGATTGACCTGTGCACCCGATCTCAAAATGTTTATCGCCGTAAGCCTGAGGAGCACTAAGATAATCTACATACTCAGATTCCAGTACTCGATGCGGTTCAAGGTGACCGCCGGCAGCTTGTTTGCCAAACAGGTTGAAAAAATAGCCATAAAAGGTTCCTGTGACAAGGGGTCTTGGCCAGTTTTCCTTGCATACCTTACAGAACTGGATGATATCATCTGCTACCGCCTGATGCTGACATTCATAGTAATCGGAAACCTTTCGCTGGGTCTGTGGATTTCTGAAAATGCCATCCTCGAGATGCTTTCGTTCGTCTTTGCCCGGTACTGTTGCTGTATCGAAGCTCACCTCAGGGCTGTTCCATGCTGCACTCAGCGTTTCCACATTCCCGTATTTTTGCTTCAGCCACTTCCTGAAATGGGAGGTCATCGCAATACCCGTGTCTCCCACATGATCGATAAATCCCCAGTAATGCCATTCCCCGTATACGCCACAGGCGGGCTGAATACCGGCGAGACAGTCTCCCTCCGGTTCATTAGCCATCAATTGGCAGAACAAACCTAACTTCTCAGAGGCGACAGCCAACCACTCCGCAGAAGCAAGACTGACTCTAGGGAAGTTAATAAGGTCCCCTTCAAGCGGTCTCCTTAGGCCCCCCCAATCTGCTAAAGGTTCTTCGATTATCGATTCGCCCTCGTAGCCTACACATTCCTCCGGGTGACGGTCCAGCCACCAGCGAGGTGGATTTACGTGCAATCGAATAAACACAGCAGGTTGATCACATACATCCATGATCCCCCGCAGTTGCTTCTTAGCCATTTCCACGGAAAACGAACCGTCTTCAAACCACATATGCTCCAGCCATAAATCGACCTGATAAAGCTTAAACCCGATTTTGGCAAAGTTATTAAGGTTCCAGCGTGGCATTTCCTCCCATGTCCAACGCCCACCTGGACAATCCGTCAATGAATGAAATTCAGGGTTCGTTGGCTCATCATTAATGAATAGGGTGGGTCTCCCTTTAAACATCTCCACTTTTGCAGAACACTTTATTTTATCGCTCATCATCATACTCCCTTCCTTGTCTAATCCTATTATAGGAGGGAAAGCAGGTTGGTTAGTTCACATTATTATTGCAAATAGGGTACGATTTTATTGTGTTTCAAGGTACTCCGTAGGTGTACATTTCTTATACTTCTTAAATAATCGAACAAAGTATCCGTAATGGTTGAAGCCCACCTCTGTAGAGGCATCCAATGCCTTGCACTTCTTCATTTTCATTAATGTGCATGCCTTATTGATTCGATAAATATTAATATATTCCACAAAAGTTTTTTGCGTTAGGGTCTTGAATAGTTTGCAAAAATGAGACTCGCTCATATTTACATGGCTTGCAACATCATGCAACGTAATCTTCTCGCTATAATGGGTGTGCAAAAAGGTTAGTGCTTTTTTGATGATAGCTGCACTATGTTCGTTAGCGCGACGCGATTCGTCACCGTTTTTTACTAGCTGATGGTTAGAAATAATCTGAAAGAGGATACGGTATAATGACGCCTTTACCGCAAGCTCAAATCCAAGAGGCTTCTGTTCGAACATTTGAATCATTTCAAGGATTTGTTTAATCATGTCCTTTTCCCATGGATGTTCATTCTTGATAACTTTAGGCAGCTTGTACTTCTTTTTGAGCAGGGGGTCAAAAAAGCTAGAGTGAACCGAATCCATTAAACCACCCACAGGAAGATCGAGCTCGAACAGAATCGCATAATACTTGCATCCAGACTGCTTGGTGTTTACTCCACAATGCAGCTCCTCATTGCTGATGAGCAATGCTTGTCCCGCTCCGATCTCATAATGCTGATCCTGTACAAAGAAAGCGGCACTGCCCTCCGCAATATAAATAATCTCAAATGCTGTATGCCAATGAATCGTATGCTGAACGGGGTTATCTGGGGTAAACAGGTGCATGACGATCGGAAATAAGCCATCAATCGATTCATGTTTATCGTATTCCTCTAGTATGATGACGGAACCCCCCTTAATAATCAGACTGACGTTTCTATTCTATCCACCCTTAGAGGACAGAAATGGGTAAGGGGTAAAAGGTTATTCTTGCAATCCTTCTTTTTGACGGTAAGCTATCCAACGATCTGCCCATAGTTTATAATCCTCTTCTGTAAAAGATTCGTAAGTACGGGTACCTTCACCCCATACACCTTGCGTATGCCAAGTAGCAGGTATGCCTAGTTCAGGTTGAACAAGCATATACTCCCGCCATTGCCCAATATCGTACATCCACCAGTTATCCGTATTGATCAGCCAGTCGGAAACAGCCCTGGCAATTGATGAACGGTACCGGGCTTGTTCCAGTATATTCGGCTCTTTATAGGACCAATCATTCAAACGCAGTACGTCGGTTACATCTGCAAAATACGGATGGGGGCAGTTCGTCATAACCATTGCATCTGGTTTTGCTTTTTTGGCTGTCTCATAAATAAGTAATAAATATTCGTGAAGCAGCTCCAAACCCCACTTATTCCCGCTTTTTTGATATCCAGAAGAGAGTGGGACTACACCCGTGAAGTCAATAAAAAAACCATCCAGATCATATCCATCGGGACTAAGCAACCTTGTGATGTCTTCTATCACTTGTGCCCGGAACTCTGGATTCTCCGGATCAAGCACAACGGGATTTCCCTCTTGATCACGAATACACCATTCTTTGGGGGCACCATCGTAATTCCATAATCCCCACCAGGCTATGAGGTGACGACCCGCTTGATGATGCCATTTTGCAAAGCCGCCCAAATCAGGATACCGATTCTCATCTGGGATTAAGCGATAACGATGTTTCTGCCACTTGTCTGACAGACTAACGACCCCAACCGGGATCTGATGGTCGAGCAATGTTTGCAGCCAACGCCGCTGATTCATTTCATTCTCATAGCTTGTTAAGAAAGAGGTTTGTTCCTTATATGGCGTATGCTGCTCCTGTTGATGGGTGGACCACTGATCGCCCCATGTACAGAGAAACGTATCCTTCCACCATTAGGCGGGTTGGCGGTTGGGTGTCGGTGCCCACTCGATGGTTCGCAACAGCTCAGCGTACTTTGAAATCACTTCGTAGGGTTCCTTACACCCGGATTTACTGAAGAACAAGGTACATGCTTCACCTTCAGCTTCATAATAACCGTCATAAATGACTTCTAGTTTGTAGCTTCCGTCACCTGAAGGACGATAAGTCCAACCAGAGTAAAGATTCTTTCCCGGTTTGGCAGCCAAGGCTATGCCATACCATAAACTCCCGATACGAACAGGGAAGACAAACGGAGGGGGGGTGAAAAACCAATTATCTCCGAATCTTCTGTCTGGATGTTGAAATGTGAAACCCAAATTCATGGTATGACTGCGATGCGCATATTTGATATCCTCATTGTTGGGTGCAACGACAAGAAACTCTTCAAAATTTAAATTGCTTGCGAAAGAGGTCACAATTTTATTGACCTTTCCTGCCCCCTGAAGAGAAAAAGTATAGCTTAGCCATTCGTCATTTAGAGTAAATTCATTTACAGAGCCAGTAAAAAGTCCCTGTGTCATTTCTACGGAAACCTTAGGCTTCATAGCTCCCCATACAGTTGTCATCCTTAGCAATTCCTCGCTTTCATTCTATACGATTTGTTTTCAAAACATCTTCGAATGAGGGACTAAGCTAATAATAATCTCACTAACAATAATTGCAATCATTCCAAATAAGGCGCTAAGGTATATCGCACGTATGTATAAACGGCCAGCTGCAATGGTTGAACTTTTTAAAAGCTTGATTCCAAAGAAGAGGATCATCACGTCTGTGATCGAAATGATGATCAGGTAACTGGTTCCAAGTAGATTCAAGAAGACGGGGAGAAAGCTGAATAGGGCAACGAGAACAAATAGCAAGGTCGAAATGCGAAGAGCATTCTTCTTCCCGATAAGGATCGCAATCGATTTTACATTTCGCATCTTGTCACCCTCGATGTCCATTGCATCTGCTGCAATTTCCTCGCCAAGATCAAAAAGGAATACAATTAGACTGAGGATCCAAACAGCAATATTCCATGGTTCTTTAGCGGCAATACCCCCAAGGATAAAAGTAATCGCAACCGAGGAAGCGACCAATAAATTACCCAGCAACCCTACTTCTTTCAACTTCCAATTATACAAGAAACCGATCATCCAAAAAACAATAAATAATAAAACCGCCAACTTATCAATAAAAAATGAGGATGCCAACCCGATCAGTGTCGTGAAGATAATCGCAGTAATTTCGCCCTTTAAGGCGCACAAGGACGCCGACAGGAGTTTGTCCATGCGTATAAATAACCCGAGAAACAAGGAATGATTTCCCACCTGTTTAAATACAATTCATTAAGACAAGTGGTAAGGAGGTTGTTTCTATGTTGCCGAGTCTTTTAGTACAGATCGCTTA
>JACMJI010000097.1 GCA_014380705.1 Gorillibacterium sp.
AGCACACAAAGGCCAGATTCCTGGAGTTCGCAAGGCCAGCTGGTAATCACCCCGTTTCGGGAAGGAGGTTCGCTACATGGTAATGTCTGATCCTATTGCAGATATGCTTACGCGTATCCGTAATGCCAATATCGTCCGTCACGAAACCGTTGAAATCCCCGCTTCTAAGATTAAACGGGAAATCGCAGAAATCCTCAAAAAAGAAGGATTTATCCGTGATGCAGAGTACGTTCAGGATAACCAGCACGGGATCATCCGTGTGTTCCTGAAATACGGCTCAAACAACGAACGTGTTATTTCCGGGCTGAAGAGAATTAGTAAGCCAGGACTTCGCGTTTATGCAAAAAGCCAAGAGGTTCCTCGGGTGCTAGGCGGTCTAGGTATCGCTATACTCTCGACATCCAAAGGCATCATGACGGATAAAGAAGCCCGTCAAACCAAAGCCGGCGGAGAAGTTATCTGCTACATTTGGTAATTGTTAACGTGAACGAATGGAGGTGTAAACATGTCTCGAATTGGTCGTAAACCCATCGCAGTTCCAAGCGGTGTTACGGTAACACTTGATAACACATTAGTAACGGTTCAAGGCCCTAAAGGTACCTTGTCTCGTGAACTTCATAAAGATATGATCGTCAGCTTAGAGGATAACGTCATCAATGTTGAGCGTCCTTCTGACAACAAGCTACATCGTTCCCTTCACGGAACGACCCGGAGCGTGGTTGCGAATATGGTGAGTGGCGTAACAGAAGGTTTTACAAAAAACCTTGACCTCGTCGGCGTCGGATATCGTGCCAACAAGAATGGAGATAAGCTTGTTCTTAACGTAGGCTTCTCCCACCCGGTTGAAATTGCACCTGAAGCGGGAATCGAATTCGAAGTACCTGCTAATAACAAGATTATTATCAAGGGCATCGACAAAGAACTCGTTGGCGCAACTGCTGCGAAGGTTCGCTCCGTACGTAAACCTGAGCCTTATAAAGGTAAAGGAATTAAGTATGAAGGCGAACGGATTATTCGCAAAGAAGGTAAGGCTGGTAAGAAGAAGTAAGCTGGTAAGCGATAGCTGAAAGGAGTGAAGAGTTTCCATGATCACCAAAGGCGATAAGAATGAAGCTCGCTTGAAACGGCACCTTCGGGTCCGTAAGAAAATTCAGGGAACGACAGAACGGCCACGTTTAAGCATCTACCGTTCTTCGAAGCACATGTATGCCCAAATCATCGATGATATCACTGGAAAAACTTTGGTATCTGCGTCGACTCAAGATAAATCTTTGACTGAAGCCGGTAACGGTGGAAACATTGATGCTGCAAAGCTTGTTGGCAAGCTGATTGCTGAGCGCGCTACAGAATCAGGAATCGTTAGAGTCGTTTTTGACCGCGGCGGTTACCTGTACCACGGACGTGTTCAAGCACTTGCTGACGCTGCTCGCGAAGGCGGACTAGAATTCTGATCCATTTTGCTAATTAAGGAGGTAAGAGACTTGCGTGTAGATCCGAATACATTAGATCTGAAAGACAAAACCGTTCACATCAACCGTGTAGCGAAAGTTGTAAAAGGCGGACGCCGTTTCAGCTTTAGCGCACTCGTTGTCGTCGGTGACGGAAACGGTTGGGTCGGCGCCGGAATTGGTAAAGCATCCGAAGTCGGTGATGCAATCAAAAAAGGCATTGAAGATGCCAAGAAAAACTTAGTGCATGTTCCGATTGTAGGTACAACGATTCCTCACTTAGTCACCGGTAAATTTGGCGCGGGTCGCGTTCTGCTCAAGCCCGCTTCTGAAGGTACTGGTGTTATCGCAGGTGGACCTGTACGTGCGGTTCTAGAGCTTGCTGGTGTAGGCGACATTTTGACAAAATCCCTCGGTTCTTCCAATTCCATCAACATGGTTAACGCAACATTGGAAGGTCTGCAGCGTTTGAAGCGGGCAGAAGATGTAGCCCGTCTGCGCGGCAAAACCGTGCAAGAGTTAATGGGTTAAGGAGGGGTAACAATTGGCTAAACAACTGCATATCACCCTTGTGCGTAGCTTGATTGGACGTCCTGGGAACCAGCGCACAACCGTGAAAACGTTGGGGCTCACCAAAACCAATTCAACCGTTGTGCATCAAGATAATCCAGCCATTCGTGGCATGGTCAACCAAGTAAGTCACCTGATTGTTGTTAAAGAAATTGAAGCATAAGCTTGGTCTAGTGAGCAAGCTTTCCAAGCAACACTGAATAGACATACAAGGAGGTGCTTGAGCGATGAAAATTCATGAACTGACTCCTGCACCGGGCTCTACTCAGGAGCGTAAGCGACTGGGACGGGGAATCGGCAGCGGAACGGGTAAGACGTCTGGTAAAGGTCATAAAGGGCAAAAAGCCCGCTCCGGCGGTGGCGTACGTCCTGGCTTTGAAGGCGGACAAAACCCGCTTTACCGTCGTCTTCCGAAACGCGGCTTTAAGAACATTAACCGCAAAGAGTTCGCTGTTGTGAACCTGGAAGATCTGAACGTGTTTGAAGCAGGTACGGAAGTAACTCCGGAACTTTTGCTTGAAACCGGTATGGTCAAGAACCCGAAAGACGGAATCAAGATTTTAGGCAATGGAGATCTAACTGTTAGTGTCACAGTTAAGGCACACAAGTTCTCCGCTTCAGCGGTCGAAAAAATCCTAGCTGCCGGCGGTCAATCCGAGGTGATCTAATGTTCAAAACATTATCCAACATTATGAAGGTAGAAGATCTACGCAAAAAGATCATCTTCACACTTCTCTGTTTGATCGTTTACCGGATCGGAAATTTTATCCCGTCACCGAACATTAATACAGATGTTCTTGGACAATTGGATACTCAAAGCGGTAGTGTTTTTGGCTTGATGAACACTTTCTCTGGTGGAGCGCTATTTCGCTTCTCCATTTTCGCAATGGGGATTATGCCGTATATCACGGCGTCCATTATTGTTCAACTTCTTTCAATGGATGTTATTCCGAAGTTTGCGGAATGGGCCAAAGAAGGAGAGTCTGGTCGTAAGAAGCTAAGCCAATATACTCGTTATGGAACGATTGTACTTGGTTTGGTCCAAGGCTTTGGTTATGCTGTTGGTTTCAACTCCATGTATAATGGCGTTGTAATTGACCCTGGCTTTACTACTTACCTCTTAATTGGGGTCGTATTAACGGCAGGTACAGCATTTCTCATGTGGCTCGGTGAGCAGATCACTGAAAAAGGAATCGGAAACGGTATTTCCATCATCATCTTTGCAGGGATTGTGGCTAATATCCCGACCGGAGCCCGCCAGCTCTATGAGCAAATGTTTGTAGACGCAGGGGACCAATTGTTCTTGAATATTATTAAAGCAATCGTCTTGTTGTTAGTAATTATTGCGATTGTTGCAGGTGTTATCTACGTCCAACAGGGCGTTCGTAAAATTCCTGTACAATATGCCAAACGAGTCGTTGGTCGCAAAATGTACGGTGGTCAATCCACGCACATTCCGATGAAGGTTAACGCAGCTGGTGTTATTCCTGTAATCTTCGCCGTATCCTTGCTTATGTTCCCTGCTACGATTGCTCAATTCTGGGCAGACAAAGCTTGGGCTAGATGGATCCAGGACAATATTACAATTCAGCATGCATCTGGAATCGGTATTACTTTCTACGTTGTGTTGATTGTTGGTTTTACTTTCTTCTACACGTTTGTTCAAATGAATCCGCAGCAAATGGCGGAGCAAATGAAGAAAAACGGTGGATACATTCCTGGTATTCGTCCCGGGAAAACGACTCAGGTTTATTTGACCCGAGTTATGACCAGACTTACGCTTGCAGGCGCATTGTTCCTCTCCTTGATTTCGGTACTGCCTCTCATCTTTACAGATGCTGTTGGCTTGCCATCAAGTTTAAAGATCGGCGGAACGTCCCTGCTGATTCTAATCGGGGTAGCCCTCGAAACGATGAAACAGATCGAAAGCCAATTGATCAAGCGCCATTACAAAGGCTTTATCAGCAAGTAACCGGCGTTTAATCCTTGCCGATCATCTAACGGGAGGGTGGAACAAAGTGAATATCATATTTATGGGTCCCCCAGGAGCTGGGAAAGGCACGCAGGCAGAACGGATTGTAGAGTATTATCATATTCCACACATTTCAACCGGAGATGCCTTCCGTGCTGCCATGAAACAAGGAACACCACTTGGTATCGAAGCTAAACGCTATGTTGATCAAGGGCTGCTCGTTCCGGATGAGATCACGATCGGTATTGTTCGGGAAAGATTGCAAGAGCAAGACTGCGTAGCAGGATTTCTCTTAGACGGTTTTCCCCGTACGATTTCACAAGCTGAAGCACTCGATGGGATTGTTCATGCAATGAACAAAAAGATCGATTTCTGTATCGATTTGCTCGTTGATCGCAATCTACTGCTTGCCCGTTTAACTGGACGGAGAATCTGCAAATCATGCGGAGCTACCTACCATGTCATGTTCAATCCTCCTTCATTGGACGGTATTTGTGACAAATGTGGTGGAGAGTTGTACCAACGTTCCGACGATACAGAAGAGAAAGTAGGCACGCGTCTTGATGAGTATCTCAATAAGACTGCGCCGCTACTCGATTATTATCGGACCAAAGGTAACTTGCGCCAAGTAAACGGTGAAGGTGACATCGATGTGGTAACCGCGGATATCCATTCCATTCTACGGGGTTTGAACGAATGATCCATTGTAAATCTCCAACGGAACTTGAACGGATGCGAATCGCTGGTCGTATTGTAGCTGAAACGCACCTTCTTCTATCCGAGGCTGTGCAGCCTGGAATTACAACGAAGGAGCTTGACCGGATGGCGGAGGAATACATTCGCTCTCAGGGTGCAGTACCTTCTTTTAAAGGCTATAACGGTTTTCCTGCCAGTATATGCGCTTCAGTCAACAACGAATTGGTGCATGGTTTTCCCGGTGAAAGGCAGCTTGTGAATGGCGACATCATTAGCATCGATATCGGGGCGCAGTACAAAGGCTATCACGGTGACTCAGCTTGGACTTACGGTGTTGGGGAGATTTCTCCACTAGCCAGTAAGCTTCTCGAAGTGACAGAGAGGTCTTTGTTTGCAGGTCTGGCTGAAGTGAGGCCAGATGCACGTCTCTTTACGATATCGCATGCCATTCAAAAGTGTGCGGAAAGCGAAGGCTTCTCCATTGTACGCGAGTATGTCGGGCACGGAATTGGATCAAAGCTTCACGAGGAGCCGCAAATTCCTAATTTCGGTCCTGCAGATCGTGGACCGCTTTTGAAGCAAGGAATGGTATTGGCTATTGAGCCGATGGTGAATGCTGGCGAGCGCTACGTAAGAACACTTGCTGATAACTGGACTGTCGTTACCGTGGATGGGGCGCTATGTGCTCATTTTGAGCATACAGTAGCAATTACGGCTGATGGATATGAGATCCTGACGAAGGTTGGGTGAGCATATGGGTAAACCCCAGTTAGGTCAAATCGTAAGTGTTTTGCAAGGCCGGGATGCCCAAAACTACGCCGTTATCGTCGGATTCGTCGATTGCCGCTTCGTTCTTATCGCAGATGGCAACAAACGCAAGTTTGACCATCCGAAGAAGAAGAATATCCTTCACCTGGAGCTTTTTAATGAAGTGAACAGGGAAGTCGAGGATAGTTTACGCGAAACGGGGCGTGTCACCAACGGAAAACTGAGGTTCGCCCTGAATAAATTTCAGGACAACCAGAAGCATGAAGCGCAAGAGAGAGGAGAATGACAGTGGCCAAAGAAGATGTGATCGAAGTAGAAGGAACCGTAATCGAGCCTTTGCCGAACGCAATGTTCCGTGTAGAGCTAGAGAACGGGCACAAAATTCTGGCCCATGTCAGGAAAGATTCGGATGCACTTTATCCGCATTCTGCCAGGCGACAAGGTTACTGTTGAATTATCACCTTATGATCTGACTCGAGGTCGGATCACGTATCGCTACAAATAAGGAAAACATATTTCTACTTTCCTATATGGAAAGACAAATAGCCGTGCATGCGGCAACCGATTCAAACGGCTTTCTCCCAAAGGAAGCTTGACGTCAAAAAACGAAGAAGCTTTCCCGCAGAAAGGTAGACGTTCCTCGAATCAGCTGCTTTGCTGCCGAAAAGCTTGAAGAGGAGGCATCCCCATGAAAGTAAGACCTTCGGTCAAGCCTATGTGCGAAAAATGCAAAGTCATTAAGCGTAAAGGCAATGTCATGGTAATTTGTGAAAATCCGAAACACAAACAAAAACAAGGATAACAAGGAGGTGCATCCCTGAATGGCACGTATATCTGGAGTTGACTTGCCACGTGACAAACGTGTGGTAATCGCCCTAACGTACATTTTTGGAATCGGAACGACCACAGCGCAAAAAATTCTCGAAACTACTGGAGTCAACCCGAGTACCCGAGTACGCGAGCTAACGGAAGAAGAAGTAAGCCGTTTGCGTGAAGCGATCGACAAAGGTGTTAAAGTGGAAGGCGATTTACGTCGTGAGATCTCGCTTAACATTAAGCGTCTGATCGAAATCGGGTCTTATCGTGGCTTGCGTCATCGTCGTGGCTTGCCTGTTCGTGGCCAACGCACGAAAACCAACGCTCGTACGCGCAAAGGTCCACGCCGTACAGTAGCGAACAAGAAGAAGTAATAAGGGGGGACATCACTAATGGCAAAACCTAAAGCAAAAGTTGCTCGTACGAAACGCCGCGATCGGAAGAATATTGAAACCGGAGTAGCGCACATCCGTTC
>JACMJI010000098.1 GCA_014380705.1 Gorillibacterium sp.
CATCATCCTCGGAAAGCTGTTTTCGGGTATCTGATTTCCCTGTGGGGTCACCAATTCGTCCGGTAAAATCACCGATGATCAGCTGCACTTCATGCCCCAAATCTTGAAATTGCCTCAGCTTCTGCAGGACTACGGTATGCCCAATATGGATGTCGGGTGCAGATGGGTCTAGTCCAAGCTTTACTCTTAGTGGTTTCCCAGAGCTTATAGAAGCGGCTATTTTTTGTGTCAGCGCCTCCTCAGGAATAATCTCGGCAATTCCTCTTCGAATGATCTTCAATTGTCGTTCAAGTTCGCGCGTGTGCTCCTCAGAGAGCTGCTCAATGATGCCCATATTTTAATCTCCCTCCTTTTTTTTGAAAACAAAAAAAACCCTCAAATCCCAGAAAGGGACGAGAAGGTTGTCTCGCGGTACCACCCTAATTAAAGAAGTAGCCATAACTTCTTTCGCTTAATTGTTGATAACGACATGTTAATGCCGGGCAAAAGCTAATCCTGTAAGAGTCCCAGTTTCACTTTTCCAACTCCGGACTGTAATTCGGGGGAATGTCTGCACCGGTTCACACCAACCACCGATTCTCTGTGGTACTCTGCATTTCCCTTACTTAGGTATCTAACCTAATCCATCATTGCTTTGTCTAGTATTTAGTTAGCATAATCTAACCACAAAGCTGCATAAATGTAAAATTTTAAATTTCATTACTTACAAACAATGATCTGTCGGGAGAAATTTCCCTTCTTGGCCACACAGCGGTCCACAATCGTTAATCCGGCGTTCTCGATCATCTCATCGATGGTTTCAATCGTAACGACCACCACCTTGCTCGCGATACGTCGTGACTCTTTGAGCAGGGAGAATTGCTCCTCTGGCGTAGTCTTGGAGAACAAGTTGTAGGGCATGTCCAACACAGCGACATCATAGGTTGTGTCGATATCGGCGATATCACCTAGAGTAATTTCGGCTTGTAAACCGAAGTGTTCGATATTCTGCCGTGCACCTTGAACAATAAAAGGATTGATATCTCTTCCCTCGATGTTTATTCCCATGGATAAAGCCTCGACCAGCACGGTGCCGATGCCGCAGCAGGGGTCAATCGCTTTTACTCCGTGAGGGGTGGGAACAGCAATGTTGGCTACGGCTCGGGCAACGCGGGTACTCAGTGCAATCGAATAGTTGCGTGGCTTCTTCATATGGTGCAGCCAAATCGCTTCAGCTTTTACATAGTTGCCAAAATACCAGCGGCCGTCCATCGTGATTAGGCCGAATAAATGATCAGGGTTCAGCATGTCCGCCTCCCCGTTAATATGCATCCCTATCTCCCGCTCAATCGCACGCCGATTCTTGAAACGGATCCGGTCCTCTGGGTCGAGGTCGTTGATTTTCACCAGCATGACCTTAAAACTGGCCCCAAACAACGCCAGATGCTCGACCTGCGCCAAAATATCTGCTAGCTCGTCCCCCTCATACATGACCTCAATCCGTTCTTTAATAAAAGGGCTGCGATCAGGGGCGATGGCGACCGGACTTTTTAGAACATTGGTCGATGATTCCATTCCAAAGAGCGAGCGCATCTCCATGTGGCATAGAGAAACCTCGTCCTCCTGGCAGGTGTACGTATATATAAACTCGGGCTGCGTTACAACGGTATTCAATCTCATGTCATCCTCTAGGGTTTAATTTGGGTTCTTTTCAAACCATAGCGGGAAACGGAGGAAAAAGCAACGGTACGGCAAAAAGCGGAACCTTAAGCTAGCAATCATGCTTGCCTATTCCTTCCAATCTATTCTGGCATAGGATATAGAATAGTTGAAGAGTTGGAGATTCCAACAAATGCTGAAGTTTCTGTGGAGATTCTTTGTGCAGCGCCAAGTTCTACTTAGTGATAGATGCCGATACCTCGTCGCCCATTATATGCTGCTAGAGAAAGCCAAGATCAGGGAGCTAAATAAAGCAATAGAAGAGAGGCATCAAATGAGCTGATACCAAGCCATCCTCCAAAATATCGATAAAACCAAGCTCTACGCCTACTCCGAATTTGAAACCTACGGAAACTTTCTCTACGCCCAGGACC
>JACMJI010000001.1 GCA_014380705.1 Gorillibacterium sp.
CACCAGCTAAAAACAACCGAGAAACCGAGGAAGAAGAAGACCCCGCCCAGAATAACCGGAACGCCGCTATTGCTCGGCAGGTGAATAGGCTCCAGCTTCTTATTAAAGAGGGGCTCATTATTCTTTTTAGCATGCCAAAGGGCATCACGGGATTTCACTTCAGGAATGACTGCGAAATTGTAGGCAGGTACTGGGCTAGGTGTTGCCCATTCCAGCGTCCGGCCATCCCACGGATCACCTGTGGTCTCCCGTGGACTGTAGCGAATGCTCCAGTAAATGTTGTACACCAGAGCGACAAAACCTGCTGCAAAGATTGTTGCTCCTACCATGGAGAGCATACTGAGCGGTCCAAAGCCACTTTCTTTTGAATAGGTATACATCCGCCGCGGCATGCCGTTTAGACCTAGGAAGAATAAAGGTAGGAATGTCGTGTTAAAGCCAACACAGATCAGCCAAAAGGCAAGTCTGCCTTGTTTTTCATTGAGACGGAAGTTGAAAATTTTTGGAAACCAGTAATAGAAACCGGCAATAACAGCAAATACCGTACCTGGAATCAAGACGTAATGAAAGTGAGCAACCAGGAACATGGTGTTGTGGTATTGGTAATCGGCACTAGCCATGGCTAACATGACACCCGTCACCCCGCCAAAGGTGAAGATTGGGATAAAGGCCATTGAATAAAGCATAGGCACAGTGAAGGTAATTCGACCTTTTCGCAGCGTAAATAGCCAGTTAAAAATCTTAACCCCTGTGGGAACCGCGATAGCCATCGTCGTAATCGAGAAGAAACCGTTAACGGCCGCGTTCTGTCCCATCGTGTAGAAGTGATGCGCCCAAACAAGGAAGGAGAGCAGCGATATGGCGATCATACTAACGACCATTGAGGTATAGCCATATAGATTCTTACGGGAGAATGTGGAGATGACCTCACTATAAATCCCGAAAGCAGGAAGGACGACAATATAAACCTCAGGATGGCCCCAAACCCAGAACAGGTTGGCCCATAACATATCCATCCCGCCATTACCCATAGCAAAGAATTGCCCGCCGAAAATTCGATCGATCGTCATTAATAGCAGAGCAATTGTCAGCACGGGGAAGGCGAAAATAATAATGATACAGGTGATTAGCGTTGACCAGGTAAACATCGGAAGCCGCATCATTTTTAGGCCAGGAGCTCTCATTTTGAGAATTGTCACAGCAAAGTTGATCCCGGTCATTAATGTTCCAAGTCCGGCAATTTGTAGAGCAACAGCGTAGTAGTTGTTGCCTACCGTCGGGCTGAACTCTATGCTAGCCAGCGGGAAGTAAGCAGACCACCCGGCATCCGGAGATCCGCCAATGACAAAGGACAGGTTAAACAGCATAGCTCCAGCGAAGAACAACCAGAAGCTGACTGCATTAAGAAAGGGGAACGCTACATCACGAGCGCCGATCTGCAGTGGAATGACGATATTCATCAGTCCTATGATAAAAGGCATCGCCATAAACAGAATCATTAGGACTCCGTGTGTGGTGAATATTTCATTATAATGCTGAGCATCAAGAAATTTCATCTCAGGAGAGGAGAGCTGCAAACGCATCATGATTGCGTCAGCTCCACCACGAAACAGCATGAGTAACGCAGCCAAAATATACATAACACCAATGCGTTTGTGATCAACAGTTGTCAGCCATTCTCTCCATAAATACCCCCATTTTTTGAAGTAAGTTAATCCGATCACAATGGCAAGGCTTGTTAAAACAATAGCGGCCATCGCGCCGTAAATCATCGGCTCGCCGGTAACGAAGAATTCATCCCATTTCATTCGGGTTTTGCTCCTTTCGAAATTATCTAATGCGTCATATGAGACGGTGAAGGTGATAAAGAAGGCAGTGTTGCAGTTGGGCTAATATTTGGTTCTGCGTCGGACTCCGTCCTTTCGGATGGAGCGGGTGACGGGTGAAGCTCTGAATCGGACTCATTCTCGTTCATATCATGATCACTGTGTGAGCCAGGAGCGGGGCTAAAGGAAAGATGAGTGGTGGAGTAACTCTTTATACCGACATGGGCTGTTTTCAACAGCGTTTTAAATTCTTCTTCCTTAAGCTCGGGGGCCGTGGCTTTCACTTCTTCGACCCATTTGACGTACTCCGCTGGTGACATAGCAAGGGCTTCAAAATCCATATGAGCATATCCCTCGCCGCTGAAGTTCGCGTTGCGTCCCAAGTAGGAGCCAGCCTCGGTTGCAGCTAAGTGGAGGGTGGTGATATGTGCACTCATGGCATATTTTTGTCCGCCAAGCTGGGGAATCCAGAAGCTGGTGATCGGTCCGAAGGAATAGAGCCGAAACTCCAATGGACGGTTTATCGGAATTCTAAGATAATTAACCGTTTCGATTCCCTCCTCTGGATAGCTGAAATGCCATTTCCAGTTCGAAGAAGAAGCGTAAATAACTAGCGGCTTTACGTTTTCATAGCCTGGAGGCTGCTTTTCAACCGCAATTGTCGTGCGGACGGTAACTACGGATAGGATAATAACAATAATCACAGGGATAATTGTCCAGATAACCTCCAGCCACTTGTTTCCTTCTTCGTGTGGAGGCTCATAGCCTTCATTAGACTTCCTTGCCCGATACTTGACTAGCATGAAAATATAAAGGATATAAACGACTACTAAGACGCCAGCCATCATCAGCATCGAGAAGATAATGGTGTCAGACTGGGTTTTTGCAACGGGACCTTTCGGGTCTAATACCTTAAGCGGTGATTCGCAGCCAGCCAGCAGGACAATGAGGGTGGCCAGCATCATAAATAATGGTCCTCTCTTTTTCATACGAAACCCCTTTCTATGAAATTAGACGATGTTCTAGAAGGCTTATCGCCTTGTTCATAATAATTATACTTATCTAATAACATTTTAACTCAAGCAAATATGGAAACACAAATTTTGTTTTTGGTAAGTTCCTTATCTTCCACCACTGATTAATTTGAACGTAAGATCGTATTTAGAAACAACTATTTTTTATCCTATGCTATGCAATAAAGGTCGATTCTTGTCAGATAAATTAACATATGTCGAATGTGATTTTCTCATTTTCCGATTAATAATTATGTTGTATACTTATACGTAATATATACTGACATTCCGCGATATTTTGAGCCGAGGGGGCGCTCCAATGTCAATGGCTGAGAAGCAGAGTTCTACCCATTACCAAACCGGAAAGTTCTATGATGAAATGTTTGAATCAGACAATACGGTTCGTCCCCATTATGAAGCAGTTTACCAAGAGTTTGTTCGAATGAACCCTGCTAAGATTGAAGCCAGGCAACAGTCTATGAATCGTCGAATGGTTGAAGAAGGAATAACGTTTACCTTATACACCCCCGAACAGAAGGAACCGCTTGAGCGGACGATCCCTTTTGACATGATTCCAAGGATTATTACTGCCCAGGAATGGTCACTGATTGAGAGTGGGCTGAAACAGCGGGTTCAGGCGCTAAACCTTTTCAATCGTGATATATACCATGGACAACGAATTCTCAAGGACGGGGTGGTTCCTCGAGGAATGATACTTGGGCACAAAAATTACTGTATGGAAATGGCTGGTTTATCCGTACCAAATGATGTTTATGTGACGACTGCTGGTATAGATGTTATTCGAGATGAGAAAGGGCATTTCATGGTGCTAGAAGATAATCTTCGAACGCCCTCAGGCTTCTCTTATCTCTACAAAAGCCGGATGCTGATGGACCAGCTTTTTCCTGAACTGCTAGATGCCTGCCATGTGCGCGATGTGGAGCAGAGCTTAAATCGATTTCTGCGTACACTGCGAAGTATTGCACCGAGTGGGAAGCAGGCGCCCGTGATTGCCTTACTTAGCCCTGGTTATTATAATTCCGCTTATTATGAACATACATACCTCGCTCAACAGATGGGGATTTATTTGGTTGAAGGTCGTGACCTGACGGTAAAGGACCACAAGGTTTACATGCGCAGCATTCATGGCTTACGCCAGGTAGATGTTATCTATCGGCGAATCGACGATGATTATCTTGACCCACTTGCCTTTAATCCTAATTCTATGCTGGGTGTTCCCGGATTAATGAATGCTTATCGTGCGGGAAACGTTGCGATTGCAAACGCTCCTGGCACTGGCGTTTCTGACGATAAAGCTGTTTACACCTATGTACCGGATATGATTCGTTACTATTTAAATGAAGAACCTCTTCTCGACAATGTGGAAACCTATCTTCTGACACGCCCGGAGGATCGAGATTATGTTCTGGCCAACCTTGAGAGGTTGGTGGTTAAAGAAACCTCTCTATCCGGTGGCTATGGTATGTTAATAGGCCCCGCCTCCACTTTGGAGCAGCGCAAGAAATTTACTGCTGCGATTCTTGCCGAGCCGGAGCGTTATATTGCCCAGCCAACTGTGCAGCTCTCGCGTTCTCCTATTCTTCTGAATGGATTGTTTGTGCCTAGGCATGTTGATTTGAGAGCCTTTGTGTTGACGGGTCGGGAGACCCATGTCATCCCAGGGGGACTGTCCCGCGTAGCGATGACGGAAGGCTCTTTAGTTGTAAACTCCTCACAGGGTGGTGGCTGCAAGGATACCTGGGTACTAAGCCGGTAATAGATTGGCAAGATACTTTTATCCCTGGAGGGGTCTGCATGCTGAGTCGAAACGCAGAAGCGCTTTATTGGCTGGGACGATATATTGAGCGCGTTGAAAATCATACGCGAATGATCGATGTACTTTACCATATTCGTTCGGAAGGGAATGGATCAATTGACCAGGGCAAGTGGGCACGACTGGTCGACATTCTCGGTGCGCGCGATGCGTTTGAGGGTGTATTTAATAAGTATAAAGAGAAGGATGCACTCTTTTTTCTTACATTAGATACGGACTATGGTAACTCGCTGATCTCATGTTTAAGTAAGGCAAGAGCTAATCTTAGATCCTTGCGGGAAATCCTTCCTACTGAGCTATGGGATACGCTTAATCAATTTTATATGTGGCTGAAGGAAGCGGATATTGAGGATATTCTCCGACACTCACCGCATCTCTTTTTTTGCCGGGTCAAGGAATGGTCAGGATTGTTTTATGGAATCCAGCATTCCGTTATGCTGCGAAGTGATGAGTGGCACTTTCTGGAGACCGGGCGGAGCCTTGAACGTGCCGAAAATTCTGTAAGGATATTATTGTCCGTTTGGAGTACGGTGAAGAACGAGCAAGAGTCCGTGTATTACCCTTACTTACAGGGTGTACTTCGTTCAGTAAGCGGTTATCAAGCCTTTCGCAAATTCCATGCAGATGCGGTTACAGTTGATGCCATTAATGAATTTCTACTTTTAAATCAATTATTTCCTCGTTCGGTTTATTTCTCTTTTACCGCACTTGACCATCACTTGCGAAGTTTGCAATACACGGTCCTCGAAGTGAAAGGTCCACGAGAAAAAGTAATTCGGCTGGCAGGTAAAGTAAAGGCTGATTTGGAATGTTTAGAAAAGGAAGAATTGACAGGAGAAGCGGCTGGTGAGGTGCTGAATAAATTGTTAGATACGAACCAGAAGCTTGGCCTAGCCTTGGCAAAAGCCTTTTTCCCACTCGAGGAGGGCCAAGCATGAAGCTTGAGATTCGCCATACAACACGCTACTCTTACGATGAACCGGCGAATAATAGTGTCAATGAAATCCGCTTAACGCCACGCTCCGGCGAACGTCAGAATTGCCATCATCACGCCATTGATATAAAGCCTCATACCCAATTATTTACCTACGAGGATTTCTTCGGAAACCGGGTCCACAGCTTCTCGGTGATTGAACCCCATAGCGAATTAGTGATTCATGTGCATTCCACTGTTGTGACAGAGGATACCGAGCAGAGGACGGAAAGCAGGCTTACTCAGAAAGAACAGCTTCAGCTTCTAGATAGTGAACATGTACGTAATGGATTGGTTGAATATTTACTGCCAACAGTCTACACAAAGGTCACTCCCGAAGTCCTGAACTTTGCTGGTTTAGAGTCAACTCCAAGAGGGAGTCTGTGTGAATGGCTTAATCAGATGAATGATAGAATCCATCGAGAAATCATATACGATCCATTTGCGACAGGCGTTGCAACCCCTGCTGGTGAGATGCTTGTCCTTAAAAGGGGTGTTTGTCAGGATTTTGCTCACCTGATGATTGCCGTTTGCCGCAGCCAGGGAATTCCGGCGAGATATGTGAGCGGCTACCATTTTGTTGGGGACCTGCAGGGAGGTAATGCTGATTTCGAACAAGCCTCTCATGCATGGATTGAAGCCTATCTTCCGGGGACGGGGTGGATTGGCTATGATCCGACAAATAATCAACGGATGAACGGCCGTTACGTTAAGCTCGCTCATGGACGGGATTATCGGGATATTGTGCCAGTTAAGGGTGTCTTTAAAGGGATTGCCCCTGGTCGGCTAGAGGTCGTAGTGGATGTCCGAAGGATCACCGATTAATAAGGTGCGCAATAGCTAGTGTGGAGGTTTACAACTGTAAAAGGACATGGTTTAATTAAGTTATCGATTAAGTAAAATATAAATGGCCGGGGGTTCCGGATGAGGAACAACATTACGATGCGTGATATCGCAGATCAATTAGGGGTGAGCAGTGTCACCGTTTCTAAAGCTTTAGGGGACAAGGAGGGTGTAAGCGAGGAGTTGAAGGAGAAGATCAAACAGACAGCATCTGAGATGGGCTATCGGATGAACAGCGTAGCCAAATCGATGCGGGCAGGTTTCTCCTATAACCTTGGAGTGATTATGGCTGAACGCTATACGGACTACTCCCAATCTTTTTATCATCAGTTTTTTGAACATATTTCTAAAGCTTCGGAAGAGTATAAATATTCAGCTATTCTTCATATTCTCACGACAGATGATGAAGATCACCTGATCCTGCCGCGAGTTTATCATGAACAGAAGGTAGATGGGCTCGTCGTCTTAGGGCAAATATCAGGTGAGTACATCGAGGCGTTGGATAAGGTTGATGTTCCGGTTGTTTTTCTCGATTTTTATACGGATAACCCAGAAATGGACTGTGTAATTACCGATAATTTCTACGGGATGTATGAATTGACTAATTATTTAATCCACAAGGGTCATCGAGATATCGCTTTTGTTGGGAACCTGCATTCAACCAGCAGTATTCAGGATCGGTTTTTAGGCTTCTATAAATCATTGCTTGAACACAAAATTCCACTGCGGGAGGCTTCTATTATCAACGATAGGGATGATAAAGGCCATTCTATTGATCTTCAGCTTCCTGAGGTTATGCCTACTGCCTTTGCCTGTAATTGTGACCGCGTTGCGTATAACTTGATTAACACCTTGAATAAGAAAGGTTATCAGATCCCAAGAGACTGCTCTGTGGTCGGATTTGATAACGATCTTTTCTCTGCACTAACAGAGCCTAAGCTTACGACTGTTGAAGTGAATATGGCGGAGATGGCTAAGCTCGCTGTGAAAACAACGATTAAGAAAATGGCCAACAAAAGCTTAGGTCACGGGCGTGTCTCTATTAAGGGAAAGGTAATTTATAGAGATTCGGTAAGTGTGCCAAGTATGCCAAATAGACAGATTGACGAGAAAGAAACAACAAGGTAAACTTGGAAAGTGCTTAATCGATAACTTAATAAAGGAGGAAATTTAACTGGAATTATGCTTATGATCCGTCTTGTAAAGATTGAAGGCGATTATTATATGGTTTGGTGCACAGACATTAATGGTTTTATCCAAATTTGAAAGGTGTGTTGAAACATGAGTAAAAATGATTTTTTAGCCAAGCTGAAGAAATTATCTGCTGCCCAAGAAGAATTGATTAATCGCCCAAATCCAGCCATTGAGCTCGGCAACGGAATCTACGAACGGTATACCCACCCTGTTGTTACTGCAGAGCATGCTCCACTATTCTGGCGCTATGATTTGAATCCAGAGACAAATCCTTATTTGATGGAGCGCATTGGTGTTAATGCGGCCCTCAACCCAGGTGCCATTGAGCTTGACGGTAAATTTTATCTGATCGTACGGACGGAAGGCTGGGATCGTAAATCCTTCTTCGCGGTTGCTGAAAGCTCCACTGGAACAGATGGATTCCGCTTCTGGGATTATCCGATCGTCATGCCGGAAACAGAAAATCCTGATGTAAATGTCTACGATATGCGTCTAGTCAAACATGAGGATGGCTTTATTTATGGCTTGTTCTGCACCGAGCGTAAAGATCCAAATGCGCCTTTTGGTGATACCTCAAGTGCATCCGCACAGTGCGGAATTACCCGGACGAAGGATTTGAAAACATGGGAGCGTCTAGCTGATTTAAAGACACCATCCCCACAACAACGTAATGTTGTGCTCCACCCAGAATTTGTTGATGGTAAATATGCGTTTTACACTCGTCCTCAGGACGGGTTCATCGAAGCTGGCTCCGGCGGCGGTATTGGTTGGGGCTTGTCTGACAGTATCGAGAATGCCGTAATTGACCATGAGTCCATTGTTGATGAGAGGCTCTACCATACAATTAAAGAAGTGAAGAATGGTCAAGGTCCCGCTCCGATCAAAACGGACAAAGGTTGGTTGCATATCGCCCATGGCGTGCGTAATACGGCTGCTGGACTTCGCTATGTTATCTATGCATTCATGACTGACCTAAACGAGCCTAATAAAGTAACTCATTCACCTGGAGGTCATTTGATTGCTCCAGAAGGAATCGAGCGTGTCGGTGACGTTTCTAACGTCGTGTTTACAAACGGGGTTATCGTTCGAGATAACGGAGATGTATTCCTCTATTACGCTTCCTCTGACACTCGCTGCCATGTAGCAACAACAACGGTTGAACGTTTGCTTGACTACGTATTGAACACACCTGCTGACCCGCTTCGCTCTTATGCATGTGTAGAGCAGCGCAATAATCTGATTTCGCGCAATCTAGAGGTTATGGCACGTCCAGAATACGATTTCCTCAAGAAGTAAAAGCTTTATAGAACAGCTTGGATAAGGTTAAGGTTTCCACCCTCACACAAAATTTCGTGTTGTGAGGATGGAAACCTTTTCTGCTCCATGATACGATATCGGCAGAAAAACAGCATACGGCTAATTTAGCGCAGATGCTGATGAAATCACCATATAACCAGCAACTATCAGATAATGCCGCTCGAAAGAGCTTAAGACAACAGCCACTAGGAGGAAAAAGAATGAACCATGTAGCTGAGCAATCGCCTGGTAAGGGTCAGACTTGGATTCTACACTACCTTCAGCCTGCTGAAAAGTGGGAGGAGGCTTTACCCATTGGAAACGGTCGTTTAGGTGGAATGGTATTTGGGGGTACCCAGCAGGAACGCATTCAGCTTAATGAGGATACACTATGGTCTGGTTTCCCCCGGGATACAAATAATTACGAAGCCCTTCGTCACTTGGAAAAGACCCGGGAGCTCATTGCTGAGCAGAATTATGTGGAGGCTGAACAACGAATAGAAGCTCAGATGCTGGGAGTAAACTGTCAGTCTTATCAACCGCTTGGTGATTTGTATGTAGACCACCTTTATGCAGGTGAGGCGCGTGACTATAAGCGTAGACTTGATTTGGACAATGGAATTGCTGCTGTACAATTTGTCTCAGGACAAACGGAGTGCAAAAAAGAGACTTTCATTAGTGAAGCGGATCAGGTGCTTTGTCTTCATTATTCTTCCATAGGGGAGGAGCCCCTTAAGCTTGTTATCCGGTTGGATTCCCCCCATCCGCATCATGTGAATGTGACAGAGCAGGGAGGACTACGATTAACTGGGCAATGTCCTACTCATGTTGTGGACAATTATCATCAGGGTCACCCCAAAGCTGTGTTGTATGAGGAAGGAAAAGGGATACATTTTCAAACGCATTTGCAAGTTATTGTAGATGGCAACTGCGTGCCAATAACGGCGGATTCCCTTTCAAAGTTTGAGGTAACAGGGAATGAAACGATTACCATACTACTTGCGGCCGCAACGAGTTTCCGGGGGTTTGACCAAATGCCCGTTCTCGATGAGGAGCATTTGGGTAGTACCTGCATGAAACAGCTAAAACAGGCAATGGAGTGGACTTACGAGGAACTGCGAAACCGCCACATCAGCGAGCACCAAGCACTATTTCGCCGGGTAGATTTGAATTTAGGGGGCAATTCTAAATCCGAGTTGCCAACGGATGAGCGACTACTTGCTTATCGCAAGGGTGAAAGCGATCCGGAGCTTGAAGCGTTGTATTTTCAATATGGACGTTACTTGCTTATGGCTTCATCCCGACCTGGTACGCAAGCTGCCAATCTCCAAGGGATTTGGAATCAACATGTGCAGCCACCGTGGAACAGTGATTATACAACGAATATTAACACGGAGATGAATTACTGGCCTGCTGAGGTTTGCAATCTAAGCGAGTGTCATGAGCCGTTGATCTCCATGATCGAGGAATTAAGTATAACGGGGAGACGAACGGCAGCTATCCATTACGACTGCGGGGGTTGGACGGCCCATCATAACGTTGACCTCTGGCGGATGTCTTCACCAACAGGAGGCTTAGCATGCTGGGCATTTTGGCCGATGGGCGGGGCTTGGCTCTCTCTTCATCTTTGGGAGCATTATGCGTTTAACTTAGAGCTGGATTTTTTGCGGGAAAAAGCTTATCCACTGATGAAGGGTGCGGCGATCTTCTGTTTAGACTGGCTAAAGGAATCACCAAGCGGAGAATGGATCACCACTCCGTCTACTTCACCAGAAAACAAGTTTCTCACACCTGAGGGCATACCTTGCAGCGTGGCACAGGCATCCACGATGGACATGTCGATTATCCGGGAGCTGTTTGTTCGCTGTATCCAGTCCGCCCATCTGCTGCATACGGATTCAGAGTTCGGAGATAGACTGACGCAGGCGCTTAATAAGCTTTTCCCCTTCAAAATCAATCCGCAGGGTAAGCTGCAGGAGTGGGAACGAGATTTCCCCGAGATTGAACCCGGGCATCGTCATGTCTCTCATCTTTATTCGTTGTACCCGGGCAACCAGATTAATCAGCAGCAAACACCGGATTTGGTGGAAGCAAGCCGCGCTTCCCTTGCAAGCCGCATAGCGAGCGGAGGGGGGCATACGGGCTGGAGCTGTGCATGGTTGATCAATCTCTATGCCCGCTTACGAGATGCGGATTCCGCTTATCACTTCGTCCATACCTTGCTCGCTCGCTCTACGCATCCCAACTTATTCGACGACCATCCTCCATTTCAAATTGATGGGAATTTCGGAGGAACGGCAGGGATAGCGGAATGCTTGCTGCAGAGCCATCTGGAGGGGCTGGATCTGCTCCCAGCGCTGCCTAAAGAGTGGAAGGAAGGCTATGTATCGGGTTTGAAAGCAAGAGGGGGCTTTACCGTGGACCTCAAGTGGGACAACCAAAGGCTGACTTCTGGCCAAATCGTATCCTGTAAGGGGGAGCACTGCCGCGTCAGTTGTGGGAGTCCATTTACAATTCTGGGAATTGGTGAGGCCGTTCTTGCGGGAAGCGTCTATCGTCTAGATTTTGAAACCGAAGTTCAGGGTGTTTATCATGTTCGCGTGAGTGAACTGGCTTAAGTTAACGTCCGTGTAGCTAAAGCAACCGGTAGATTATCTATGAACACCGTTTACTGCAGTATCAGGAGTTAACGAATATGCCATTTGCCAATGTCGGCGGGATACCGGCTACATTGGCGGGTACGGACTTGGAATTACAACAAGCGCTAAAACCCAGAGCAACTGATCAAGTTCCTTGGGATCCAACAGGAAACACGTATACAACCAGCTTTAAGAGTCAGATCGTAGCAGGCTATTCTGAGGAAGACAAAGCCACACTTAGTAAGTATGGTGCGGAAACCTATATCGATCTTTGGCATAAGTCCACTGAATTCCCAGTTAAAGCATGGGGAGCAGCCTGGAATATTCCCAAGGAAACAGGTTCCGAGCTTGATATTCTAACGACCAAAATGGAAGAAATCATGAAGAAACGTGTACCACAAGCGATCCTGGCTAAACCAGCAGACTTTGATGGGATTTGGGATGCCTTCATGAAGGATCTGGACAAAGCTGGCGTTCAGAAAATGAACCAACAGTATTCTGAATTGGTTAAAGCCAGAGTTGAACTTTGGAAATAAATAAGTTTTAATTTTTCAGAGAAACGGCTTCTATCCTTCCTAGGATGGCACAGCCGTTTCTTCTCGTTTTTAAGGATTGATACGGCTTGATAGGGGTTCGTTCATCCGTTATACTGAGGCGTGAATGAGCAAATGGTGATCACAAAGGAGATGCACAATTTGATTAACGAAAAGCTTCCCAAAATATGGTATGGCGGCGATTATAACCCGGAACAATGGGATAAAGAGGTTATGAATGAGGATCTAAGGATGTTTAAGCTTGCAGGAATTGATGTGGCAACAGTAAATGTATTCTCTTGGGCGCTTATTCAACCAAGTGAACATGTCTATCAGTTTGAAGGATTAGACGCCATCATGGACAACCTTGCCAGCAAGGGCGTTTCGGTCTGTTTGGCAACAAGCACAGGTGCTCACCCTGCATGGATGGCTCATGAATTTCCTGATGTGACTCGGGTTGATTTCGAGGGGCGTAAGCGTAAATTTGGTGGACGTCACAATTCCTGTCCTAATAGCCCAACCTATCGTAAGCACTCCGCTCTTATAGCTGGTAAATTAGCTGAGCGTTATAAGGATCATCCTGCCTTGGTTATTTGGCATATCTCCAACGAATATGGTGGTTACTGCTACTGCGAGAATTGCGCAGCCGCGTTCCGCAAATGGCTGCAACAGCGCTATGGAACGTTGGATAAGTTAAACAAGGTTTGGTACACTTCTTTTTGGGGGCATACATTATATGATTGGCAAGAAGTTGTCCCACCTAATGCATTAAGTGAAGAGTGGGGAGGCAACCGGACCAATTTTCAAAGCATTTCACTCGACTATCGTCGCTTCCAATCGGAATCTCTTCTGGATTGCTACTCACTGGAGCATGACGAGATTAAGAAGCACACACCGAACATACCAATTACCACCAACCTCATGGGTTTTTACCCTGAACTAAATTA
>JACMJI010000099.1 GCA_014380705.1 Gorillibacterium sp.
ACCCACTCTGTCCATTTTCTTCTTGTTGTATACAAGAGCATAATTGAAGCAATCAGCTTCAATGCCAAAATAACTTGTAATAGCCCATCTGCTATTCCGGTGAGCGTCAATCCGTAAATTTCAGGACCGATCCACATAAGAGCACCAGCCGCCACCAATACCCAACCATTAGCTTCACTTCGGTTCCTCAAGAGAAAACCTAGCCAAGCAATAATCGTTCCTAGGGGTAACCAGTACAATTGCAGAGTAATGATCTCCGGCTCAGAGATAATCTGGAGAAGCATCCAACCGTAAATAATAGCAATTATAAGCCAACCACAAAAATGAAAGGAAGCAAATCGTGAGGTAACGCCAGTAACAATCCAGAATAGAGCGGTAACACTGAGTAGTATTGCTAAAGCTGAAGGCTCTCCACCATGCTCCATAATAAAATAAAAGCCTGCCGTAGGAGCGATAATTGCCCCGGCCCATAAATAGGAGTAAGAAACGGTTGGCTTCATTACTCGATTTTTTACTCCCAGTGTAAAAAATAGCAGAACGGTCAAAGCAATAAGCATGATTTGCATAGGAAAGGGAAAAGAGGTAAAATAAAATCCAACATAGAAAATGATACCAACTAAGGAGAAGATTAGGATCCATGTCAATGGCTTAGCATCCTTAATCTGACCCGGAGAAAGTCCAAGTACTCGTCTTCCTTGGCTCTCCTCACCTTCCCGATACAGGTTCTGGAGAAAGTCACAATATTGCTCGGGCAACAAGCGATTTTTTCGCCAGTACTCTATTTCGTGAATAATAATCTTTCGTTTATCTGTATCCACTGAGCCTCTCCTCCGCGTCGTTATCGCGATATCTAGAAAAAAGACCTTTCCCGGAAAAGCAAAAGGTCAATCGTTCATTTATTCAAGAAAATCTTTAAGGCGTTTGCTTCGACTTGGGTGGCGCAGCTTGCGGAGAGCTTTGGCTTCGATCTGACGAATACGTTCACGGGTAACACCGAATACTTTACCCACCTCTTCAAGGGTACGCGTACGTCCGTCGTCAAGTCCAAAACGCAAGCGCAGTACGTTCTCTTCACGCTCTGTAAGCGTATCGAGCACGTCCTCTAGCTGCTCTTTTAGAAGTTCATAAGCAGCAGCGTCTGCAGGAGCAAGGGCTTCCTGGTCCTCAATGAAATCACCAAGGTGGGAGTCATCTTCTTCACCAATGGGTGTCTCCAAGGAAACGGGTTCCTGAGCTATTTTCATGATCTCCCGAACCTTTTCTACGCTTAGCTCCATTTCTTTAGCGATCTCTTCTGGCGCAGGCTCACGTCCAAGCTCTTGAAGCAGCTGTCGGGAAACCCGGATCAGCTTATTTATCGTTTCCACCATATGGACAGGGATACGAATGGTTCTCGCTTGGTCAGCAATTGCACGGGTTATGGCTTGACGAATCCACCATGTAGCATAGGTACTAAATTTGTACCCCTTCTTATGGTCAAACTTCTCAACCGCTTTAATCAGACCCATGTTCCCCTCTTGAATCAAGTCAAGGAATAACATGCCCCTCCCTACATAACGTTTGGCAATACTTACGACGAGACGTAGATTTGCTTCAGCCAAACGTCTCTTCGCTTCATCGTCACCATTCTCAATACGTTTGGCAAGAGCTACCTCTTCTTCTGCTGATAGAAGCGGTACCCGCCCGATTTCCTTCAAATACATGCGTACCGGATCGTTAATTTTAATCCCAGGCGGCAAAGAAAGATCATCGTCAAAATTAAACTCGTCAGGTTCACGCTCACGAGTTGCTGGCAATTCTTCGTCTTCGTCTTCATTACCTACTTCAATACCCAATTCGCCCAATTGTTCGAAAAATTCATCGATTTGGTCAGGGTCTTGGTCGAATGGAGCTAGACGCTCCATAATATCCTTATAAGTTAGCGAAGATCTCTTTTTTCCAAGTTCGATCAATTGCTCTTTTACTTGATCGACTGTCAGTTCCGTCTCCACTCGGGAATGCTGATCGTTAGCCATTAATCTTCTCCCTCCTCCCTGGATTCGGTCAAGTTACCTGTCCGAAAGCCTTCATCTGCTTTTCCAGGGTTATAATTTCACTGGCGATTATCGCCGCGAGTACGTTGTCTCCTATCCGCTCGGCTTGTACCATCTCTTCTTTTTTATTCTTGATGGTTTGCTGCTGGGGATATTTCTGGATTTCTCGAATATAATCGTTGATCACTTGCTGACTAATGCCGGGATAATCCAGCATCAGAATTGCACCTGCAGCCACCTCTAGACGCCCATCTTGAAGGGCTGCCATGTAGCGGCTTGCATCCGGCTCATTTCCTTGTGCATAGTAAGCGTACAAATAAGCAGCCAAAGCCGCATGAGTGTCCGAAATAAATTGTTCTCCGATACGTTCGCGGACAAATTCGGCAATATCCCGATCGTGCATCATGGCGGATAGTAGACGTATCTCTGCATTGTAGAAAGCTTGACCCGGAGATGGATGTTTCCCTACACCGTTCCCGTTATTTCTACCATTATTCCACGTTTTTTCTTTATTATCCCTGTTTTCTGTCTTTTTTAGGAAATCCTGCCGTGCCAGATTCATATCCTGCTTGAAACCTTCCATTCCAACGGAGAATTCCGAAGTGATTTCCTTCGTATAGTGCTCCCGTTCTAACGCCGAAGGAATCTCAGAGACAATACGAGCGGCTGTTTCTAGATAACGAAGCTTTCCGTCCTCTGTTTGCAGGTTAAAGTTTCCACGCACATAATGAAGCCGATACCGTATAGAACTAAGTGCCCCCTCAATGATCTGCTTCCTAAATCGGTCGAAACCATAAGCAGTGATAAAATCATCGGGATCTTTACCTTCAGGAAGCACCGCTACCTTGACCAACAGGTCTTCCTTCTCTAACATCGTCAGCGCTTTAAATGCAGCATTCTGACCCGCTGTATCCCCGTCATAGCAGATGATAATCTGATCAGCGTTACGTCGTAGAATCGAGCAATGTTCGTCGGTAAGTGACGTTCCCATTGTGGCGACCCCGTTCTCAATACCCGCTTCCCATGCCTTAATGACATCCATATAACCCTCAAACAGAACAACCTGTCCTGATTTGCGGATCATTGGCCTGGCTCTGTGAAAATTATACAGATTACGGCTTTTATTGAACAGAGGGGATTCTGGACTGTTGAGGTATTTAGGTTGTACGTCTCCCATAGCTCTTCCTGCGAATGCAATTATTTTACCTTTGAGATCATGAATGGGAAAAATAAGTCTATCACGAAACTTATCCAAATAGCCGCTTCCATCTGTTTTGCTGGAAACTAGGCCTCCAATCTCACAAAGAGGAAGGGGAAACTCACGTTTAACCAATTGTTGAGCTAACAGATCCCAACTATCAGCGGCACAACCTACCTGGAAGAAATCAATCCACTTCTGACTGAGTTCTCTGGACCGGACATAGGATAATGCTTTCTGCCCTTGCTTGGTATTGGTTAGAATATGCTGATACAAACGGGCGGCGAATTCATGCGCTGCATAGAGCGTATCACGATTTTTGCGCTCTTGTGTTTTCTCTTCTGGCTCCTCATCCCGATCAAACGGGATATTCGCCTCTTCTGCTAACTGTCTTACTGCTTCTGGGAAGGTGAGACCCTCTATTTCCATTGTAAAATGAATGAGATTGCCAGTCGCATGGCAGCCGAAGCAATAGTAGATCTGTCGCTCCGGATTCACTGTGAAGGAGGGTGATTTTTCGGAATGAAAGGGACAAAGTCCCTTCATATAATGTCCCTGCTTCTTAAGTGGTACCTGCTTGCCAATCACGTCTACGATGTCATTTTTCTTCAGAACAGCCTCAATTACTTCGTCAGGTATGCGTCCATAACTCAATTACCATCACCTGCATCTTATTTTGGACACGTATAATCTATTCGCTTATGTGCGGAATATCTCCTGCTTGTCTGATAAAATTTTTGTCAAAGTTTGTTGAAAATTTTTTCGGTCGAGAGCGGTAAAAGCCAGAGGTCCCTTGGTACGACCGCCTCCGCGCCTTATTTTTGCCGATTCACTCCGATGATCCAAAAGAAAATCAATAATCCTATCCGTGTAGATTTGCCCGCGATTTGACAACGCAATAGCTTTTTTGGCCATGCAAATCGCTGCAAGACCGAAATCCTGTGTGATCAATACATCATCTTTACCGATCCGATTAGCGATATAAAGATCAACGGACTGGTCAGAACGATCTACCTGAAAGACTGTAACCCCTTCGCCGGGCTCGATGCGGTGGTCAAATGATGCAACCATCCATACGGGTACGCTAAATTTAAGCGCCACTGTCACAATCTCTGACTTTACTGGGCAAGCATCAGCATCCACCAGTATCTTTGTTGGTCCCGTAATCATTATTTAACCACCCGAGCCTGTCCTGAACATCAAATGCCTCAATCAGCAAAAGGAACAAGAATATTATTTTGTCTTGAAAGTCTATATATTACGCTTTTATCTGTTACCTTTTCGTCAAATGCTGGTGACTTACTCGAAACATGTCTTGAATCAAGCTTGCCGTTTCCTCTACTGCACGATTGCTCACATCAAGGACGACACAATTTAGCTTAGCCATAATCTCAGCAGAATAGCTAAGCTCCTGCTCGATTCGTTCTACCTTCGCATAATTGGCTTCTCCATGTAAGCCAAGAGCCTTCAATCGTTCCTTTCGAATGGCATTAAGCTTATCGGTGCCTATTCGCAGCCCAACAATTTTGTTCTTAGGAATCGTAAATAATTCCTTAGGGGGTTTAAGTTCAGGAACCAGTGGAACATTGGCAACCTTAAAGCCTTTATTGGCTAAATACATGGCAAGAGGCGTTTTTGACGTACGTGAGACTCCGACAAGAACAATATCCGCCTTCAACACGCCAGATATATCTTGTCCATCATCGTATTTTACGGCAAATTCGATAGCTTCCACTCGTTTAAAATAATCCTCATCCAACTCGTGAATCATTCCTGGCTCATGTCGAGACTTCTTGTGTAGAAGTGTCTCGAGGTTGCCAATGATCGGTCCAAGAAGATCAATGCACACAATTTTACGCAAGAGTGCATGCTCCAACAAGTAATCCCGAAGCTCAGGGACAACCAACGTAAAGACAATCATCCCATGAACGGCAGCAGCTGCTTCGACCATTTCGTCGATGGATACACGGCTCTGAATAAACGTAAAGCGGCGAATATTGACAACAACCGGCGAAAATTGCACAGCCGCAGCTCTAACAACCCCTTCACCCGTATCTCCGGCAGAGTCGGATGCGATAAAAACAGTGAGTATATTTTTCTCCTGAACAGGATCCATGCTATCACCTACCAAACTAATTTGGAGAAATCAGCAAATCTACGAACATCCATAGCGATTAGTGACAAAAGCCCAAGTCGATTAGCCCTTACTTCTGGATCTTCGGCCATAACCATAACAGCATCGAAGAAAGCAGTAATCGGTGCCTCCAAATGACGTAATACCAGCAATGCAGCTGAGGCCTCCGTATTGCTTAAATGAGCAGAAAAACCGACATGAGCAGTGTGCCATGCTTGATATAAATCATGTTCTGCTTGCTCGGTAAATTTATCTGCAGAAACGTCAACGGATTCAGCCTTCGCGGCGAGATTCGCTGCACGACTGAATGATTCAGTTGCTGTTTTAAAAGAAGGATCTTGCATAGCTCTAGCTAGCTCTTCTGAGCGATTAACAGCTCCAATTATACTATCGAAGCCTGACCCAAGGACAGCATCAATAATATCGTATCGAACGCCGCGCTCTGACAATAGATTTTTTAGCCGAAGACCAAAAAAGTCGTATATAGAAGTACGAATCTCCGCCTCTTCGCGTTTCAACAATTTTGCTGCACCTAGAACTCCGAGAGCAATATCAAGAACATCATTTAGACCGATCGGTAAACGGTACTCCAGCAAAATCTGGACGATGCCTGCCGCTTGCCGACGCAAAGCATAGGGGTCCTGAGATCCTGTAGGGATAATACCAATTGAGAAACAGCCCGCAATTGTGTCAATTTTGTCGGCCAAGCTAACGGTAGCTCCTACCAGTGAAGTCGGCACGGAATCCCCGGAAAACCTTGGTTGATAGTGCTCATTTACAGCTTTGGCAACTGTTTCTGGCTCCCCAGCTTTACGTGCGTAGTCTTCCCCCATTGTTCCTTGAAGCTCCGGGAATTCATAGACCATTTGGCTGACGAGATCGAATTTACAGATGGCGGCAGCTCGAATAATCTGTGAGCTCGTCTCTTCGTCTGCATTTATACGAGCAGCCAGTGCTGCGGAGATCGCTTCGATCCGACGCACTTTATCCCCGATCGAACCAAGCTCCTCCTGAAACACGATGGTATCAAGACGTTTTAATGCACTGTCAATCGTCATCTTCTGGTCTTCACTATAGAAGAATTTAGCATCAGATAAACGCGCGCGCAGCACTTTTTCATTGCCCCTTGCCACTGCTGCTAGATGCTCTTTGTTTCCGTTTCGAACCGTTACAAAGTGTGGCAGGAGATTGCCGGCCTTATCTAGTACAGGGAAGTAACGCTGATGCTCTCGCATGGAGGTAATCAACACTTCTTTAGGAATCTGAAGAAAATCAGGATTAAAGGACCCAAATAGTGCCGTCGGGTACTCAACAAGGAACAGAACTTCCTCCAACAAATCTTCTTTCACAGGGATATTCCAGCCATTCTCTGCTGCAAGGGCATTGACCTGCTTTAGAATTAAATCTTTCCGCTCGTCTATATCGACAATTACATATTGCTCTTTCAAAGCCGTCTCATACTCTGATGGCGTTTGGATATCAATGTTCTGACCTAGAAAACGATGGCCGCGCGTAGCCCTTCCCGAAACAACACCAGCAATTTCAAGATTTACAATGTCATTCCCAAACAAGGCGACGATCCAGCGAATGGGCCGAACGAAGCGCAAATCCCAGCTTCCCCAGCGCATGTTTTTTGGAAAATTTAAAGAAGTGATGATGTGCTTCAGACCATCTCCAAGAAGGGACGTGGTGTCAACACCGATATGATTCTTCGTTGCATGGACATATTCAACCCCACTTAATTCCTTAAAGAACAATTCACTAGTCTCTACGCCTTGACTGCGAGCAAACCCGAGTGCAGCTTTGCTCCATTCCCCTTTTTCATCTAGAGCTATTTTACGGGAAGGACCCTTGGCCTCTACTCGCTCATCCCGTTGTCTTTCCTCTACTCCATGAATTAACAGCGCAAATCTACGCGGTGTAGCATAGATTTTGACAGCAGAGAATCCAATTCTTGACTCCTCCAGCCATTTGCCTATACGATCAGCAAGCTGAACGGTTGCAGGACGAACAAACTTTGAAGGAACCTCTTCCATACCGATTTCAAGAAGCAAATCTTTAGCCATGCTGCACCGTTCCTTTCCCCTTGAGCATCGGGTATCCGAGTCGTTCACGTTCTTCCAGGTAAGTCCCGGCGCATTTGCGAGCAAGGTTGCGCACACGAGTAATATAGCCTGTCCGCTCGGTTACGCTAATTGCGCCTCTGGCATCAAGCAGGTTAAAGGTGTGTGAGCATTTGAGCACGTAGTCATAAGCAGGATAAACCAAATTATGCTCAAGGGCTCTCTTGGCTTCTTCCTCGTAGGTGCCAAAAAGGCTGAACAGCATTTTTACGTCAGAAACCTCGAATGTATACTTAGAGTGCTCGAATTCCTGTTGGAGGAACACATCACCGTAAGTGACTCCATCCACCCAATCAAGGTCGAATACATTTTCTTTATCCTGAATATAGGATGCAAGCCGCTCCAGACCATAGGTTATTTCAACCGATACCGGAGATGTATCAATACCGCCTACTTGCTGAAAATAAGTAAACTGCGTCACTTCCATACCGTCGAGCCAAACTTCCCAACCAAGTCCCCAAGCCCCAAGGGTTGGTCCCTCCCAATTGTCTTCAACAAATCGAATGTCATGCTGAAGCGGATCAACGCCAAGCCGTTTCAGGCTCTCCAAATAAAGTTCCTGAATGTTGTCTGGTGATGGCTTCATAATGACTTGAAATTGATGATGCTGGTACAGACGGTTCGGGTTCTCCCCATAACGTCCATCTGCTGGTCTACGTGACGGTTCAACATAAGCCACATTCCAAGGCTCAGGACCAAGACTACGTAGAAAGGTTGAGGGATTAAAGGTTCCCGCGCCTTTCTCGGTATCATAGGGTTGAACGATGATGCAGTTTTGCTCTGACCAGTACTGCTGTAATGTTGATATGATTTGCTGAAAATTCATTTGCATCCCCTCCAAAAAGTAGTGATCTGACTGAACAACTGCATGGCAATAGAAATAGCTCCCGTATCTCCTATGCAGGTCTAAGACCGTGCATAGGGACGGGAGCTTTAATCTCTCGCGGTTCCACCCTACTTGGCCGAAAGCATGCTTCCGACCCGCTTTTGAATGTATTTATTTGCACTCCGGAATGCCTTCGCCGAACGCGTCAGACCGGGCTTACACTGTTCCCGGTTCGCTTGACTCCGCATCTTTCGGTTACTCTTTTCCTTCAATGTGCCAAATAGATACAATAGTAAAAGTAATAATAGCAGATGATTGTAATCATTGTCAAACGGTGAGATGCTTCGCGAACCTTTGGTGAAATTTGTACCTTTGGTGAAATTTGAACCTTTGGTGAAACTCGAACCTTTGGTGAAACTTGAACCTTTGGTGAAACTTGAACCTTTGGTGAAACT
>JACMJI010000100.1 GCA_014380705.1 Gorillibacterium sp.
ACTCCATTCCGTTACTAAGTCATGCGTCTACTATCCAACACGTTCACATCGGACATGCCTATCTGCTTGCTGGCATAAAAGCTGCCTTTTTGCGTGTGTTAACTTATCATCGGGATTTTAATAACCCTCTCCAAGAGCAGTTGGCAGCTAATGCACTTGAAGAAATACTTCTCCTTCTAACAGCCTCCGACAGTTCCAGTATGCGGCATGTGGACAGCCGGGTCACCCTTGTTCTAAATCATCTAGCCCAATACTACCCCTCAATCTGTCGAGTGGAGGATTTAGCCCGAATGGTTAACCTTTCTCCATCAAGGCTTTCCCATTTGTTTAAACTTGAGGTGGGGGAAACGATGCTTGAGGTATTGACCAAACACCGTCTTAAGCAGGCAGAACGTTTGCTTTCTTTTTCCTCTCGAGCCATCACTGATATTTCCTATGATGTTGGATTTCAGTCTCCAGATTACTTTACCAGAACATTTAAGGCTTATTACCAAGTAAGCCCTCGCTCTTATCGGCGAAGGCTTCATCTCAATTCGGGACCACCTGCAATAAAGTAGATTTATAAGCAGAAAATACCAACGATGACTATTTACCTAATGGCAAATTATCGTATACTTAAATCATAGATTTTAACATTGTGCCGCAACCCGAAGCTCTTGAAGGAGGCTTTTTTCTGTGAACGATAATCCAGCAGCTGACCATTCCTTTATTTTCGAACATATGTATAATCACTCCCCCATCGGAATTGCCTTTTTGTCATCGGACAGTGGCCGGTTTCTCCAAATTAATCCCACCTTTTGTCTTATGCTTGGTTATACAGCACGGGAATTACTGGGCACACCAGAGTTAGATCTGGCCTTCTCACCAAAGGCACTCGTTGATGATCTACCTGCTTATTCAGGATGGGCAGCACCTGTTCATAAGGTTGAGAGAAGCTACCGGAATAAAAGAGGCTTCCCGTTGTGGGTTTCTCTGACGGTTTCGTACATCCAGGATGATACGAGCCCTCATTCACCTTGTCTGCTTCTTCAGGCGATAGATATCACGGAGAAGAAACGTTGTCGGGACACGCTTGCTGAAGCAGAGCGGATCGTCCAAACGGGTCCTTGGTATGACGATGCAGCCTCTTCTAGCTTCAACTTCTTGGAAGAACTCCGTAAAGTTGTCGGAATGGTGCAAGATATTTGCGAGCAGAGGCTATTGGAGGCACGTCTTGTAGAGAGTGAGCGGAATTATCGTCTTATCTCCGAGAATTCGCAAGACTTTATTGCCCGGCTATCCGCAGATGATACTCTGACTTACATCTATACCTCACCCGCCTGCTATTCCATTCTAGGGTTTAAGCCGGAGGAGATGATCGGGACCAGCGCTTACGATTATTGCCACCCAGATGACCTAACCGAGATCAGTACCTTTGTTAAAGACAGTGTTCTAGCGCAAAAGTTTAAAACCTATATTCACCGATTTCGACGCAAAGATGGCAGTTACATCTGGCTGGAAACGGCAAGCCGCTTTGCCTATGGGGACAAGGGTATAGTTAGCGAGATTGTCGCTGTAGCACGTGATATTACCGAACGCAAACAATACCTGGAGCAGATTGAAAGCCTAAGCCATAATAACAGTTTGATCTTAAACTCCGTCTCCGAAGGAATTTTTGGTTTGGATACCGATGGTAAAACAACCTTCATCAACCCCGCAGGGGCCATAGCGCTTGGATTCCACTCAGATGAGCTGATAGGCAGCCGTTATCTAAGTGATTATCTTCAAACCCGCTCCGATGGTACCGCATATCCAAAAGGAGAGTCTCCCATTCAGCGAGGTTACCGCGATGGGCACCCCTCTTATGGAAAGGAAACCGTGTTCTGGAGAAAAGACGGAACGAGCTTTCTGGCTGAACACCAAGTAACCCCCATCATGGATAAGGGGGTTCGTACAGGTATCGTTGTCGTCTTTTGCAATATTACGAATGAGAATGAAATCCTCATGGCTAAAGAATTGGCAGAACGAGCAGATCGAGCAAAGTCGGAATTTCTTGCTGTGATGAGCCACGAAATTCGAACGCCAATGAATGGCATAATTGGCATGTCTGGACTTCTTGGTGAATCAGAGTTAACCGAGGAACAACAGACCTACATTGAGATTATTCAGGAAAGCAGCCATGCGCTTCTGCACATTCTTAACGATATTCTCGATTTCAGTAAAATTGAAGCGGGTAAAATGACATTAAACCCAGAGCCTATAGAGATAAAATCTGTTGTCACAGGGGTTCTTGAACTGTTCACCGTCAACGCTGCTGATAAAGACATTCAATTGTCTTTTAACCTGGATCAATCCATTCCTCCTTATGTTATTGGTGATGCAGCTAGATTAAGACAAGTCCTGCTTAATCTTGTCAGCAACGCTGTCAAGTTCACAGAGCAGGGTAGCATTGAGGTGAATGTAAAAGGAATACCCTGTATGAAGCCTCGTTACCTAACATTGGAGTTCACAGTGAAGGATACCGGAATTGGTATCCCCGCAGCTAAATTGGATATGCTATTTCAATCCTTCTCGCAGCTGCATCCTGCCCTTAACCGAAAGTATGGCGGAACAGGCTTGGGGCTAGCTATCTCCAAGAAACTTATCGAGCTTATGGGTGGAGTCATTGAAGTGGAAAGCATAGAAGATAAGGGCTCTGCTTTCTGTTTCACAATACCTTCTTATACTTGGGAACCCTCGGATGAACGAATGGACGATTTATTCATCCCAACAGATGATGCATGGGCAAACGTTCCGAAAACGATTGGCAAATATGAAAAACTGAAAATCTTAGTCGTTGACGATCACTTGGCTCACCAAACGTTAATGCAAGGTATATTACAGAAACAAGGCCTCTCTTGCGATATAGCTGTCAATGGGATTGAAGCCCTTAATGCCGTTCTCAAACAGCGCTATGATCTCATCTTTATGGACATAAATCTCCCGCTAATGGATGGGATTACAGCTACAAATGTGATAAAACAATTATTTCTGCCTGAAGAGATACCTGTCATTGTAGCAGTTACTGCTTTCGCCCAATCTGATGATCGAGATAAATACGCTTCAG
>JACMJI010000101.1 GCA_014380705.1 Gorillibacterium sp.
CAACAGTGTTTGATTGGTCTTTCCCTTTACTCAGGTTCCCCCCGGCAACTGCAACGAGCTTCTCCCCTGCTTGTTTAGGAGATGGGGTTGCTGCTCCATTCCCCAACAGGATTGCAACCTGCTCATCCATCTTATAGACTTCTACAGCTTGCTCCGATTGGACACTTGAGCGCCCCCAGATAAAAGCACCAACCCCCACGATCAATACCACTGCCATAGCTAGAAATCTGTTGCGGTACTGCAGAAAAAGCATCCCCATAACTGTACCCTCCCCCAAATTTCTTAAATCGGTGATCCAAGGATAAACGCCTATCGGCGTCCTGTAGGGCCGTGCGTTTACCGATGCGGAATCAGAATGATAGAGTAAAAAAGCAAAAAACGCCCCTTGGCTCCTAAATGGAGAACAAGGGGCGGTGCTTCCGCCCAGTCGATTGAAATTGTAATTACACTATACCCTAGACAAAAGGTTTATTCAAGGTCGTTGGCGGAATGGGACGAAATAACCTATGCATATAATGTGGGGAGTACGTGTGACAGACCCGGCGTATTTGCGCACAGGGTGGGGAGGGATAGACGTGATTACAGGCTTTATCGGAACGGGAAGTATGGGCAACGTCCTCATTGATGCGCTTATTCGTTCAGGAGCGCTCCAGCCAGATCAGATGATCGCTACCAACCGCACCCTTGCTAAGGTAGAACGTCTTGCCTTGCAATATCCTGGGCTTCAAGTGGCCTTGTCAAACAAAGAGGCTGCTGCTTCCTGTGACATCTTGTTTCTTTGCGTCAAACCAGGCGATTTCCCCCAAGTGATATCAGATATTGCCTCCAGTTGTCGACCGGAACAAATAATCATCTCGATAACAAGTCCGGTCATGATTGATCAACTTGAGAAACGACTTCAGGGAAAAATAGCTAAAGTTATTCCTAGTATAACCAACTATGTTCTCAGTGGAGCTTCACTTTGCATATATGGCAACCGCATGCAGCCCAAGGATATCTGCCTACTAGAAGGTCTGCTAACCCCCATAAGTCGACCCATTCGAGTTGCTGAGGATTATACCCGGATCAGCTCCGACCTTTCCAGCTGTGGTCCGGCCTTTATGGCTTTTCTCCTGCGCAAGCTAATAGACGCCGCCGTGCAGGAGACGGGAATCCCACATCCTGAGGCGGAGCAAATGGCGAGTGAGATGCTGCTTGGCACAGGAATACTGCTGACATCTGGCGGGCTCTCTCCCGATCAATTGATCGAGCGAGTTGCCGTACCCGGAGGGATTACGGAGGAAGGGTTGCATTTGCTGGAGCGTGAGTTGAGAGACTCTTTTACAAAGCTCATCCAGATCACTCATGCCAAATACGCAGAGGATATGAAAAAAGTAGAATCCATATTCTGTGCTTTTTCATGAATAGCAGAACGATAGCAAAGCTGATTTTCTGTCAGGAAGAGTAAGCCTGAACGGCACCTGGTCTTCCTGTCCAATTGATCGCTATCTTTTTCATACCCGCATGTGCAAATCTTTATATATTTTCCTGCTTCAAGCCCTCCATAATATTCTCCTTTTTAACCCTGCTGCTGGAATACATCATGGCGGAGAATACAATAATAAATACTGCAAAAACAGCGATGAACACACTCCACCAGGGAACGATAAATCCAAATACAAAGCTTCCCGACAGCGAACGGTAAATCAACAGCATCGCGCCAAAGCTAAGCGGTAATCCATACAAGAGTGCCTTTATCCCGTAGAATACACTTTCGTAACGGATCATTTTGGTAAAACCAGCAGGGGTCATTCCAACGGACCTGAGCATCGCGAATTCTCTTTTGCGCAAAGAAATGCTGGTTGAAATGGTGTTGAAGATATTAGCCACACAGATCGCTGTGATTAGAAAGACAAATCCGAATACGAAGACGGAAGTGAACTGTATCATCTGTTTCTCGCGTTGTCTATATTGATAAACGTTAAATATTGAAATGTTTCCGAGGGCACTATCACCCTTGATCTCCTCTATATCCTCTTGTAAACCTATTGGTTCAGTGCTTCTCATATACATTGCGGTGTTTGGAGTGACCCTAGGA
>JACMJI010000102.1 GCA_014380705.1 Gorillibacterium sp.
AGGCAATAGCGATGGATTCCATTAGGGTGCTCTTCCGATCTTTGAAGCCCCAGGCAATAGCGATGGATTCCATTAGGGTGGACTTGCCCATCCCATTTTCCCCAATAATATAAGTAACCTTTGGATGGAGTGGCAGGCTATCCAGGTGACGAATGGCGCCCAGATGGAAGGGGTAAGCATCGAAGGCAGGAACATGGCTTCGAAGTAATTCAATCTTTTTTAAATAGGAATCCTTTCGATTTGCTTTGTCCATACTGCGATCCACCCCAAATATTATTAATAAAATTAACTTCACCCTATCAAAGGTTTTGAATATAATCAATACAGGACTAGAGAGGATATGCTATACTCAATCATGTAAAATTCTAACAGAAATAGAAGGCTTCATGATTGAGAAAAAACCACGAGGTGCTGCAGATGAAATTGGTTTTGAAGTTGTTTGTCTTCTTTTTACTAACAAGCATAGGCCTCGGACAGAATATAGCAATAGGAGCACCAGGTGATGGACAGCAGTCGATTACCAGTTGGCAACTCAGGTGGGTAACAGATTCAGATCGTCACCCTCTTGAAGTGCCAGCCAAAGATAATGAAGGCTGGATTCAGGTAGATGCCAACGATGAGCTGCCTGAGAAACCTGAGAAGGCGACAATGGCCTGGATTCAGATTAAAATACCCGAGCTTAGTCATAATCCGTCTGCACTCTTTATTGAAAAGCTCTATGCTTTAAATATGAAAATTTTCTTAGAGGATGAAACCCAGCCTATATACGAATCGAATCGTAATTACATTCACGACATCAACCGTATCTTGCTGCCGGTCCATCAAGATTACTCAGGTAAAACACTTAGTATATGGATGGAAACTTCGCAGCATCGTCTTGGAATAAGTAAAGGGATCGTACTTGGTGATTACCAAGATGTTTTTCTGCATTATGCCCAACCTGACATGGTTAGTGTGCTGCTTGGAGGCGCACTTCTATTTGCAACCTTTGCAATCTTGGTTGGTGGTCTATCTCAGAATAGATTGCAACGACCTGTTTGGATATATCTTAGTATCGTCATCTTATCTGTGGGAGTCCTTCTATTATCCCAGTTTTTACTTTCCAACAGTTATAATTTCTTAGGAGCGAAAAGTATGGTGCTTTATGACCTATCCATGGTTGTAGGGCTATTGTCACTAACCTTGTTTTTTGAAAGGGTTTTTGGGCATGGGAAATATTTTGCCCTATTATATTTCCGGCGTTTTCAAATGCTGTATACCGTTGTAAGCTTACCGCTGATTATAATGGAGCCCTTCACAAATGGGAAGATAACGGCTTTGTATACGCTTATGACCTTTAATTTCTTAAGCTTCATCATTATTTTTGAATTCGTTCTGCTCGTATCCTCATCCATTACATACATGTTGAAAGGCAATAAAGATGCTGTCATTTTTGTTGTTGGGTTTTCTTTGTTTGCTGTAACGGGAATCGTAGAACTAGTGTGGTTTTATATCAATTCATATCGCTACGATTTATTCTGGTGGAAGTGGGGTCTGCTGGGCTTCATGTTGTCCTTAATTGCTATATTAGGCAGATCCGTGGCTTCAAACCATAAAAAGCTGCTCGTCTATGCGAAGGAGCTCGAACTTTTTAATAACGAACTACGAAGATCTGAGAAGATGGATATCATAAGCGAGTTGGCTGCCTCCGTTGCTCATGAGGTGCGGAATCCATTGCAGGTTACAAGAGGGTTCTTGCAGCTCTTATCAGCCAAAAGCTTTAATCCCCCCGAAACCTCATATATTCGCTTAGCTTTGAGCGAATTGGACCGGGCTTCGGGAATTATCACTGATTTTCTGACTTTCGCCAAGCCGGAGATTGATGATGTATCCACTCTATCTCTTGCCGAAGAGTTTGAGCAGGTAGAAAGCATCCTTCAACCACTTGCGAGCTTGCATGGCGGTAAAATTATAATCAACATTCCTCAAGTGCTGCATATCAGGGGGAATTCATCGAAATTCAAACAAGCCATTGTAAATATTGTCAAGAACAGCATAGAAGCCTTCCAAGGGGAAGGTCTAGTTGAGATTTGGGCGGTACCCGATGGCAATGAGGTTGTCTTACATATCCAGGATAATGGGGAGGGAATGGAGGAATCGTCTCTCATTCGATTGGGAGAACCTTACTTCTCGAATAAGTCCAAAGGAACGGGTCTAGGATTAATGGTTACCTTTCGAATTATTGAAGCGATGAAGGGAAAAATAGAATTTCTTAGCGAAAAAAAAGCGGGAACCGAGGCTATTATCCGTTTGCCAAGGGCTAACGAATAGTATACACAGTTCCCGCGGTTTAGCGGTTAACTCCAAGAGGCCAAAGGCTTAACATCTGACTTCATTACATTTGATGGAGTGGAGGGAAGTACGAGAAAAAATTCGTCCTTGCCTTCTTCAACAGTACGCACTTTAAACGATTCCGGTAAAGCTACACCAAGTGTCTCCATGATTGCGGCTTTCGGGTCTGACAGCAACTTCTGTTTGAATTCAGGATCAATCCATGCTCTTTCAATGACCTGTGATCTCAATACGGCTTCAGTTGACAATTTCATCACCCTTTCGGAAAATTTTGTTAGTTTCAGGAAAATTATAACACGGAATAAATAGGAAATCTATGAAATGTTTAATAGATTTAATGATTCTATGGGTATATATTTAAAAAATATGCCCTGAGGTGATGTTATGGAATGGTTAAGTGAGTACGAGGCTGATCTAGAGTATGTATTCTCCGAATGCAAGCAAATAGTCAAACAATTTCCGGCTCTTCTGGATGTTCAGGCACAGGTCTATTTGAACAAAATCGATAGTACTGACAAGGATAGAAGCAAGAATTATATCTGTTACCTTCTACCCTTTTGGTTAATGGAAGAGACCGGTGCTAGCTTTCAGGAATGTCAACAGATGTCAATTGCCAATATTTTCTGTATGTTGTACTTTTTTATTCAGGATGACGTGATGGATAGCGACTCGGCTGAATGCAAAAGGCAAATTCCGCTTGCTAACCTTTTTTATTCAGAATTTCTGACCCGATATATTACCTATTTCCCTCAAGGTTCCCCCTTCTGGCAATATTTCAAGTGTTACCTGGCGGAATGGGCGGATAGCGTCTCAAACGAAGCTGCCGCTGATTATTTCCAAAGCGATGTGAGAAGAATTGCTGGCAAATCGAGTCCTTTAAAGCTATCCAGTACCGGAGCTTTACTGCTTGCGGGGAAGGAGCACCTCATTCCAGCTGTAACGGATCGAGTGGAGAGAGCTCTTGTAGCCTTGCAGATGGCAGACGATCTCACAGATTGGGCTGAGGATTTAGCGGAAGGAAGCTATAACAGCTTGCTATCGCTAGCTCGCTTCGAGTTAAAGCTGTCGAAGGAGCATAAGCTGACTTACGAGGAGGTACACAGCTTCCTATACGATCAACTCGGTTTAACTCGCTTTAGTGAAATAGCGACAGAGCTTATGGTCGAGGATTGTACAATACTATCGACTCCCCATCTCCACGCATACCATAATTCGCTTGTAGAAAGCCTGTGCTCGAGTGCGCTTCAAATTGAAACGCAGAGAAAACGCTTGGCGCAAGGCGGGCTTTATTATTGGTTAAGCAAGAATTTGGAGGGGTAGATCGACGGGTAAATGGTTGAATACTTAATTTAATTATGATATAGTAGTGAATGCCGTCTTTGGGTCTGTAGCTCAGCTGGTAGAGCAGTTGACTCTTAATCATCTGGTCGCGGGTTCGAATCCCGCCGGACCCACTTAGGTACTTCAACGACAGAAACAGCCACGTATGCGATACTTGGCTGTTTTTTTACTTTAAAAATCCGCTTTCTGAATAAGCAGGTGAGGTCCCATGGATATCGTATTTTTTGACTCTGGCTTAGGTGGTATGACAGTGCTTTATGAAGCATTGAAACTGCTGCCTAAAGAAAACTATGTTTACTTCGCGGATACCTTGAATGTTCCTTATGGTACAAAGACAAAGGAACGGGTACATGAGTGTATTTTGGCCGCGGTAGATAAACTTGTTGGCGTTGATACGTTGGCTCTAGTTATTGCGTGCAATACGGCTACAAGCATTGCTATTAATGATTTACGTGCTAAGTATTTATTCCCAGTAATTGGAATGGAGCCAGCAGTGAAGCCTGCTGTTGAGTTAAATAAACAGAGTGGAAGAAGAGTGTTGGTGCTCGCTACCCCGCTTACCCTGCGTGAGGCGAAATACAATAGTCTGGTGCAGCGTATGGACGACCATAGCATTGTAGATTCTCTACCTATACCAGAATTGGTCACCTATTGCGAGGCATTGGAGTTTTCGGAGTCAGTGATCCACGATTATTTTACAAGGGCGTTTGCTTTAGTCAATTGGAAGAACTACAGTACCGTAGTACTTGGCTGCACCCATTTTCCCTATTACCGGACATTACTTACCTCTTATTTGCCTGCTCATGTTCAATTAATTGATGGAAGTATCGGTACGGCCAAAAGACTTAAAGCGATGCTCCCTGACAATATTTATCCTGCATCCCAGGTAAACTCGAATTACGATGAGGATTTAGTTGACCTGAAGCGTGTAGAGTTTTACTCTTCTGGAACAGATAAAGAGTATCTCAAAAGGATGGAACAAGCCTTTCTGTGGTATGCGGGGGATCAGAAGAGCTCTAAGAGTTAAGATGAAATGGATTATGTATCTACACGGCCTGTGCCTGGTTGTTCCATCTGTTGGAACTGCGGTCACAGGTTTTTTTATAGCGTTTTTTGCTAAAAAAAGACAAAAAAACCTTGTTAGTATTTTCCAGTATGTGATACAATGGCATTATATGGAATTAGGACTAGCGAATTCGGATTTTTAGGAGGAACAATGGCGATTGTTTGGCAAGAGCGTGATTACATAACAATTGATAGAAATAAAGTTTTTTATGAGATTACTGGAAAAGGGGAGCCAATTCTTCTGCTTCATGGACCCTTTACTGATAGTCGGATTTGGGAAGGTCAAGTGAAAACATTGGTTGCCGCTGGATATAAAGTGGTTACTTGTGATTTACGTGGCTGTGGGAAATCGGACAAGCCCTCGTATTCGTTCGAGAATACGAGTGATTTGAAATTACTAATTGAGGTCCTTGGATTGGACCATGTCTCGATTGTTGGTACATCCTCAGGGGGGGCAGTCGCTATTGATTTTACCCTTCGTTACCCTGATCGGGTTCGATCCATTATTTTGGTTTCCCCCACTGTAAATGGTTTGTTTATACCTCTGCCTATGATTTGGAAAACAATTCGCAATTACAACAACGTCCATTCTCGGGGAGAAGAGAAAGCAGTAGAAATTTTTATCAAAGACCCCTATTGGCAATTTTACCTTCCTGCGCCAGAGAAAGAAGAAGCACGGCGAAGGGTGCTTGACCTTATTAGATTTCCGGGTAATTTTTGTAGCTGGAACCCTAATTTATCTGTTCCGCTTAAGCCCTATGCTAATAAGAGGCTGCATGAAATCAAGGTTCCCGTTTTAATTGTTGCTGCTGATCATGATCATCCGTTTATTCGGAAAACAGCAGAGCTGTTAAGGAAGAATATTAGCCATGCTCGTATGATTGAGATGGAAGATTGTTCTCCTTTTGTTTTTGTCGAGAAGCAAGATACCTTTAATCGGATGATACTCGATTTTCTTTAAAACACGCGATGCCCACACCACTCTGCCTTTACACCCTCAGATCGAGCTGTCCATTGGTTTGGACAGCCGCCGTCTCCTTGCTCTTCACACACCATAGTTGAATCCCTGTTTGTCCAACATCGCACGAACGTATGGATAGTACAATAACTTACAATATTTAGAAATCCCTTGCGACCAACTGCTTGTGTTGGTTCCGTTCCAATGCTCAGACATATAATTAGAGATGATCTCATCGTAATTGTCAATAACCTTATCTAGGTCTTGTAGGGAACATTTTCAATATTCGATAATGGGGCTATAATAAAGATTATAAAGTATGATGAGGAGCTGACCCATGTCCGCCGAAATAGAAAAACAATATGCAGTCATTAAGCGCTTAGATGTCTACACTATCTATGAATTAAAGGAATCCAGCACGAATTCTCGTGTTACCGTTTGTCCTGAGCGAGGGGGCATCGTCATGGGATTCGAGGTTGCCGGACGACAGTTGCTTTACTTGGATCGCGAAACATTTGTTGATCCTAAAGCGAACATTCGCGGTGGCATACCCATTTTGTTCCCGATCAGTGGCCAATTGCCAGGCGGTCAATATCATTGGGAAGGAATGACCTATTCCATGAAAAATCATGGGGTAGCCCGTGATCGTGCTTGGGAAGTCGTTCGTTCCGATGATCAAGGACAAGCTTCGTTGACATTAAAGCTAACCAGTAGCGATGAGACATTTATCTCCTTCCCATTTTCCTTTGAGCTGATTTTTACCTACAGGCTCAAGAATGGAAAACTGTCCATCGAGCAGGAATACATAAACAAATCCAAGCGGGCTATGCCAATGTATGCCGGTTTTCATCCTTACTTTTCGGTAGTTCCAGGTGCAGTCGTTTACCGTTCCGATGCAACCCGAATGCTGGATTATAATATTAATGAGGAAAAACCCTTCACTGATACACTAGATCTTAGCCACTCCCAGGATGCTGTGGTCCTCCTTGATGCGAAACAAAGAGAAATATCGTTTCAGGTAGAACAGGGCTTACGTATCCGATTGAGCTACAGCGATGTGTTCTCTTATGTTGTCCTTTGGACGGCATCCGGTAAACCCTTTATCTGTATAGAACCTTGGATGGCTAAGAATGGTGAAATGCTGCGTGGAGAAGAGCTGGTTAAGGTTGAGCCTGGTGAGTCCCTACAGGCAGAGCTAAAGATTGAAGTGGAATAAGCAAAGCAATTATCGACTTGCTGAATAATCTCTTTCTATACATGAAGGTAAAGCATAAAACCGCCTAGTCCTAGACTAGGCGGTTTTATGCTTTACCAGAGCTATTTTTTTATGTCCTCCGGGTTAATTAGAGCGGCAGGCTTGGCAACCCATTCATCAGCTTCCGGCTCAATATCAACGCCATTTTTTATTTTCTTCTTTTCGGCGAGGGAATCGCCTTCCTTATCCAATTTATTACGGACCTCATCATCTGTTTCGCGTGCCATTTTATTCCTCCTCGTCATTCTGGATTTCTTGAATAGCTTGTTTATTCTTTCCAAGAACGTCTTGTAACATACACACAATCGATAACCGATAACCTTTGAAACCTGTCTGCGATCAGATATACTAGATAACAATTGTTATTATGAGTTTTTAAGAAGAGTTTGGAGGCGGTCAGTAGTGGGATTTAAGAAAAAACAATTTTTTGGCTTCGGGCTTATCCTGCTTTTGATGCTTTTACTATTAACCGTCGCCATTATGATGTTGAATATTCTCAAAAGCAATATGGATGAAATCACCACGGATCGTTTCGGTAAGGTGGATCAGATTACAGAAATTCGTGAAATAGTTTACACGATAGATAGCGAAATGGCTATGTTACTAAGCAGTCAGACGAAAGTTCTGCAGCATCTAGATTCTCTCGAAGCCGAACGGCGCACAGCCTCTCTTCAAATAGAGAATTTGAAAAGAGTTGTTAATACACCTGAGGGAAATATTTTAGTTAAAAAGCTTGAAGCTGATTTCAATAAATATAAAGCAATACAACTGGAGTTTATTGAATTGGTACAGCAGGAAAACTGGGACAGAGCCTCTCAGGTATTTCGTGAGAAGAATCAAGAAGCGGTCATACTGCTTATCCAAACAACCAGCGATTTTATCGCCCTCCAGAAAGATTTATTGATTAAACGGACAATATCCTACGAGAAAGCTCATAGCTTTACCATTTCAATCATCGTGGCAGCTAGTCTTTTCTTCATTATCCTAAGTATATTTATTGCGTTTTGGGTCATCCGCAGCACAACGAATAACCTTATACAGGTTATTGACCGCATGAATCAGGTAGATGTCAGCTTGCCAGGCAGTCTACCGCGACTAAATATTACGACAGACGATGAGATTGGAACGATCTCCAAAGCATTTAATCGAATGGTTCAGCAATTGGAGGACTATCGAAATAACGAGAAAGATTATAACGTCAAAATGGAGCAACAAAACTGGTTGCAGACTCAGATAGCCGAGGTCGCAACGATGTACCAAGGTATCATGAATTTAACCTCACTAGCCAAATGCTTCATTAATAAAGCAACACCACTTGTTGGAGCAGTCTATAGTGTCCTTTATATGGCAAAATCTAGTGGTACGCAGCTCCGTTATGAGAAGTTAGCTTCTTATGCAGCAGATGGAGTAGACGCTGGACAACTTACCATTGTTCCAGGACAAGGACTCGTTGGTCAGTGCGCACTTGATCAGCGAATGATGAGGCTAGATGATGTGCCGACGGACTATGTGAAAATTTCTTCAGGTTTAGGTACATCTCCAGTAAAACATGTGTTGATTGCTCCGATTCTTTTTGAAGGACGTACGGTTGCTGTCGTTGAATTTGCCTCCCTTACCAGGTTCAGTGAGATGGATGAAGCACTGATTATCAGCCTGACTGACCGAATGGGTGTCACCGTTGACAATATTTCCGGTCGGATGGAGGTGGAGCGTCTGCTCATAGAGTCCCAATCGTTAACGGAGGAACTACAATCACAATCAGAAGAGCTTCACAAACAAGCAATAGAAATGCAATCTCAATCAGAAGAATTGCAGATGCAGTCAGAAGAACTTATGATTTCTAACGAGCAATTAGAGTTTCGGAATGGATTGATTCTCCAACGAGCTGAAGAAGTGAACAGGATTAGGCGCGAGTTGGAAGAAAAAAATAAGGATTTAGAACAAAGCTCCCTTTATAAAACCGAATTTTTGGCAAACATGTCCCATGAGCTGCGAACCCCTTTGAATAGCATATTGATTCTGTCGCAGATGATTATGGAGAATCGACTGGGTTCACTTCCATCGGAGAAAGAGGAATTTGCTCAAGTTATCTATAATTCTGGTAAAGACCTGTTGAATCTCATTAACGATATTCTTGATCTATCAAAGGTTGAAGCGGGGAAGATGACGCTCGAGCTTCAAGATGTTTCCGTTCATGAGGTTCCGAATGTACTAAGCTGGAATTTCGGACCCTTAGCAGAGAAAAAAAACCTGCAATTAATAATTGAGGTTGATCCGAATGTTCCGACCATTATTCAGACAGATGAACAGAGGCTGCTGCAAATTCTTAAAAACCTGCTGTCAAATGCAATTAAATTCACAGAGCTTGGTTCCATTACAATTAAGGTTTATCAGCCAAGCCTTAGCGAAATGGGAAAGGCTGCCCTATACACAGAAAATCATATGAGAGCTGCGACTTATCAGATAAATATGGAGGATCAGCTAGATCAGCTTGCAGATTATGTCGCCTTTGCTATTATAGATACAGGAATCGGTGTTGCCAAAAGTAAGCAGAACCTGATTTTTGAAGCTTTTCGGCAAGCGGATGGTGCAACCAGCCGTAGGTATGGGGGGACGGGTCTCGGACTTTCCATTTGTAGAGAGTTTGCTAGTCTTCTTAGAGGATATATTGGTATAGAGAGTGAGGAAGGTAAAGGGAGTGCGTTTATCTTCTATGTCCCAATACGCTATCCTGAGTTGCTTAATAATGAATTGTCAGCAGACTTGCTAGAGACGAATACCGACGTTGAAATGGAGCAACAAGGCTCTAAAGACCATACAATGCGGGAAGTTGAATTTGCAGCTCAACAGACAGGGGCTGGAATGAATGATGAGAATGAGCTGTTCAATAACAAGCGGGTTCTTATCGTCGATGATGATGTTCGTAATGTCTATGCCGTAACTGCTGCCCTCGAGCATCAGGGAATGACGGTCAAAACGGCTTTAAATGGCCGGGAAGCACTTGACGAGTTAAAGCGGGATGCTGGGTACGACTTGATCTTAATGGACATCATGATGCCGGAAATGGATGGCTACGAGACCATGAAGACGATTCGCGGTCAATTAGGGATTGAGAAAATCCCCATCCTTGCGATAACGGCGAAAGCAATGAAGGGTGATCGACAAAAATGCTTAGAAGCAGGAGCATCTGACTACATCAGTAAGCCGCTTAACATCCATCAATTGTTCTCTCTCATGCGAGTTTGGATAGTTTGAATCCGCAAGGGTAAACGCAGGGCGTCAAAGGACGCCGACAGGCGTTTAACCTTGAAGCAAAAACCGCTGCTCTCCCAAAACCGTGATCGGCTTTAGGATAATAGCGGTTTTTCTGTAATCGAGGGCCATTCCAGTTGTTCCCCAAGAAGGATATCGATACATCGTTCAATCATGCGAATCGCACGAATCTGTTGTTCAATTTGGGAACCAGGATGCTCAAGAAAGTTCATAATTAGTCCATGAATCATGAAAAGGTAGACACGAAAAACCGTCTGCTGAGTTTCCTGCTTACTTTGTGCCAAACAGCCATATACGGCTTCCTGCATGCAATCATAAATTCGTAGGCGGAGCAACTCGCATTCATTTCGATCATTGTACGAATGAAGAGGCGTGGATAAATTTTGAAAAAGAATGGAACCCATACATCGCTGTAAAAGGCACAACCCAACGATTTCCTTGCTTATTGATAAGAGACGATCACGTGGGGTTAGACTACGGTCGGCAAGTAAAACACGGAGAGTGGATTCTAAACGATCTAGGGGTAGTACCGCCATTTGGTGAAGCAGATCCTCTTTGTCTTTATAATACATATAAATCAACGTATGGGAGCAGCCCGCTTCTCGGGCGATTCCACGGATGGTAACAGAACTAAACCCAAAGGTCGAGAATAGCCGTCCTGCTGCATCTTCAATGTTCTTCTTTGATACAATTTTCTTGGAAACGGCCATCTGCTTCAACTCTTTTCCCGTTTAATTTCAATCCGCCAAGGTCATCTCTATCTAGACCGTGGAGTGAAAGTGTGTTTCATATCATCTTAAGGGTTTGGGAAAAAGAGTTCAATAACAAGTTTAGCAATTTAACACTTTAACGCGATAGTATTTGCCAATCACCCTAACAAGATCTCGTTTTCAATTTTGTTAACCTCAGACCACTACTGATTTTCCATAGCAGTTTTAGTGGTATATAATACAAGGATGATAACAGTTTTGTAGGAGTGATCAACCGATGTCTTGTGATAATCTCGCTTTACACACAGATAAATACCAAATTAACATGCTTTATGCCCATTGGTTTCATCAGACGATGGACAAAAAAGCGGTGTTTGACCTTTATTTCCGCAAGCTGCCATTTGGCAATGGTTTCGCTGTCTTTGCAGGTCTGGCAAGAGTTATCGACTATCTAAACAACCTAGCTTTTGATGAGGAGGCCATTCGTTACCTTGCTCAGCAAGAAGAGAACTACGATCCGCGTTTCTTGAATGAGTTGCGCAACTTTCGCTTTAGTGGTGATATTTACGCCATGGAAGAGGGGACAGTTGCTTTTGCCGGGGAACCGCTTATTCGAGTGGAAGCTAGAGTATTTGAGGCCCAATTAATCGAAACTGCGCTGCTTAACTTTGTGAATTTCCAGACGCTTATTGCCACAAAAGCCGCACGTGTTAGACAGGTGGCTAAGAACGACATCCTCCTTGAGTTTGGCACAAGGCGTGCACAAGAGCATGATGCGGCGGTTTGGGGAGCAAGAGCCTCCTATCTTGCTGGTTTTGATGCTACATCCAATATGCTTGCCGGAATGAAATTTGGCATCCCCGTTAAAGGAACGCATGCGCATTCCTGGGTTCAGGATCATACGGATGAGGAAACGGCATTTGCTCGTTTCGCCGAAGCGGTTCCTAATCAAGTTACTTTATTAGTAGACACCTACGATACACTAAAGAGTGGAGTTCCTAATGCAATTAAGACAGCCCGTCTTCTGGAGGCTAAAGGCAAAAAACTGCAAGGCATTCGCTTAGACAGTGGAGATTTAGCTTATTTATCGATTCAGGCACGGATGATGCTGGATGAAGCGGGTCTCTCTGATGTGAAGATAACGGCATCAAATGATCTAGATGAGGATACGATATTTGAAATTAAGGCACAAGGAGCCAAAATAGATATTTGGGGTGTAGGTACAAAACTTATTACGGGTGGTGAACAGCCAGCACTAGGTGGGGTTTACAAGCTGGTTGCCCGGGAAGTGGATGAACAGTATCTACCTACCATTAAGATATCAGGGAATCCTGAGAAGATAACAACGCCTGGCATCAAGAATGTATATCGCATTGTAAGCCGTCAGACAGGCAAAGCGGAGGGAGACCTGATTTCACTGACCAGTGAAGGTAGTCCGGATGGGGGAACAATCCAACTATTTAATCCGACTCATACCTTTATTCAGAAGAAGGTAAAGGATTACGAAGCCATACCTTTGCTGAAATTGATTTTCAAAGCTGGACATCAGGTTTACCAAGTTCCGGATTTAACCGAGAGTCGTAGGCGTCATGTGGAGGGCTTAAGATTATTCTGGCCGCAGTATTTACGTCGGTTAAACCCAGAAATTTATCCCGTTGATTTAAGCCGTAAAGCCTGGGACATGAAAATGGAATTAATTAAACAGCATATGGAGGAAGTTTAATGCGGCCTAGGCAGTGTTTTGATATAATGAATGTAAACAATCGCTTTTGACAAGGAGAATCAAGGTGATCGGTAAACGAGTGCAGGAGCTTCGTATGCGAAAAGGTTTTACATTATCGGAATTGGCTGAACGAGCTGGGGTAGCCAAATCCTATCTAAGCACGATGGAGCGGGACATTCAAACCAATCCTTCCATACAATTTTTAGAGAAAATAGCTACCGTACTGGATGTTTCTATTGAGTCGTTAATTCATGAGAATACCCAACCCCCTGAAGTGAAACGAAGGGAATCGCTTGATGAGGGCTGGAGTAATCTCGTCGTAGAAGCCATGCACTCTGGGGTAAGTAAGGAAGAGTTTCGCGAATTTCTCGAGTTCACCAAATGGAAGCAGAAGAAGGATAAAGAGTAATGAATTTACGAATAAAATGAGGGATTCGTTGAACGCCGGGTTGTGGCAGGTCGCCGGAGGGCAGACGGTTACAACCCTTTTTATACATATCAGACTTCCATGCCGCTTGAGCGGCACTACGGATGAATGAAAATGTTCGTTTTTTATTTTCAGGGCAGAAAGTATAAAATCCGGGGTACCCTTTCTCAAAAAAAGGTGGATATCACGTTGTCATAGATTCTCATAAGCTAGTCAGACGAGATTTATGCGTCAACTCCCCAAATTATGCACCAAAATTTATTGGTATAGCACTCGTGCCTATCGCCATGACTTTCTTACATGTTACTCGTGGAAAGGGTCTTAAAGATGTATATGTTGTTCATCTCTATAAACCGAAAATAATTCTTTATATTGCTCAGTTTTTCTTATTTGGAGTGCAAGTGATGATTATTTTATATGGCTTGGGTTACATGCAAGTCCACTCTTAAGAACAGCCTGAATGACCCAAGGTTCATAGCCCAAGCATAGTTTTTGGTGGAATGGTCATAAAGGCATATTGATACAATTCCATGTAATGTGAGGAAAATAAGTTGCATCTTTTTCCAACCATTTTCGTATATAAGGATTGAACTTAAAAAAGCATTTTTTTAAATTTATACATAGGGTTGGGGGAGTGGGGAGAATGAGTGTGCTTCAGCTTGAGCGGGTATTGAAACGCTTTGGGGAGAAGACGGCCGTTAACGAAATTTCGTTAGAGGTTGAGCAAGGAGAAATTTATGGGCTGCTTGGTGGTAATGGAGCAGGTAAAACAACAACCATGCGAATGGTGCTAGGTCTGATCCATCCAGACGCAGGAAGAATTCGGTATAACGGAAAGCCTTACTCTAACGAGCTTCTGGGTAGGATGGGCTACCTTCCGGAAGAAAGGGGATTGTATCCCAAGTTTAAGGTAAGCGACCAGATTCTCTATCTCGCTGAACTGAAGGGTATGTCCCGAACAGCAGCCGGCAAGTCACTAAAGCAGTGGCTGGATAAATTTGGTGTTCCAGAGTATTACGACAAGAAGGTTGAGGAATTATCCAAGGGGAATCAGCAGAAGATTCAGTTTATCGCATCTGTTGTTCACGACCCTGATATCATGATTCTCGATGAAGCCTTCAGTGGACTTGATCCGGTCAATGTTGAATTGCTAAAGGCAACGGTCAAAGAGCTGAGTGCAAAAGGTAAAACCATTCTCTTCTCCAGTCACCGGATGGATCATGTGGAGGAGCTATGCAAGAACATTTGTATTCTTCACCGCTCTGAAACTGTGCTGAAGGGAAGCTTGCGCGACATCAAAGACGCCTATCCCAAGGAACGTATTCTCCTTGAGACGGTAAGTCCAGTCAATGGATTGGGCCAGATTGCAGGAGTAAGCGCCGTTAAGGGCAAATCGGGCTCCTACGAAGTTCGGATCACAGATGTTGCTGCCGGCCCGGAGATTCTTAGGATGGCTCTTGCCCAAACAGAGGTCAATCGGTTTCAAATCATGGAGCCGACACTTACAGAGATTTTCATTAAGAAAGTAGGTGATGGGGAATGAAGGGCTTTTGGTCCGTTCTCAAGTTTACGTTCCTCAGTCGGTTTCGCTCCAAGTCGTTTCTCGTCATTACGATTCTGTTTGCACTTCTCATCTCGATTGGGATCAACCTGCCGAGTATCATTGAATCCTTCTCTAATGATAAAGCAACTAAAATCGGGATGTTTATGGATGAGGAAATCTATCCTCAATTAAAAGAGCATTTTGCTGAGCAAAAACCAATATCCATCGACATTGTTGAATATAAGGATCAAGGCTCTATTAAAGCCAATGAAGCTTATGCACGTGATCGGGTGGCTAACAAGGAAGTCAAAGGCTTTCTATTAGAAGATAAGTTGCAAGTTAAAGACAGTAAATCTCAAGGAGCCGAATTTCCTAGCTTTGTTTATCTTTCGAGAGAGTCCTTCATGCAGCAAGGAGACAAAACAACCCTGCAATCCGCACTGCAAGCCTTGAAATTTAATGCAACAGTGAAGGATTTAGGGCTTACCAAGGACCAGTTAGAACGCTTGAACGCACCTGTAGTTGTGGATTCGATTCAGGTTGAGGATGGCGGCGGCACAACAGGGTCTGGCGGAGAACCGCCTGATACGGGTAAGACGGAATCGGAGCAAATACTGTCTTATATCATGGTCTACGTGTTGATGACATTACTCTTTATGGCAATCACCATGTATGGCAATATGACTGCCGCTGAAATAACGGGGGAGAAGAGCTCACGTGTGATGGAGATCTTGATAACAAGTGTCTCGCCGCTTAAGCAAATGTTTGGCAAAGTGTTCGGAATGTTCCTGCTTGGTACTTTACAGATGCTTATCTTCATCTCAATGGCAGTGATTAACCTTAACCTGCCGAACAACAAATCGTTTTTCGATTCGGTAGACATTCATTTTGCAGACATTCCAGGAATGCTCTATGTCTATTTCGTCATCTTCTATCTTTTAGGCTTTTTCCTGTACGTTATGCTCTTTGCAGCCATCGGTTCTGTTGTCAGCCGTACAGAGGATCTTGGCCAAGCGATTCTACCCGTTACATTCCTGGCCCTTGGTGCGTTCTACATTGGTATCTATGGAATTAATGCCCCAACCTCAGCCTTTACTCGAGTATGCTCCTTTATTCCTTTCTTCACGCCGAATGTAATGTTCCTTCGAATCGGCATGAGTGGAGTTCCAGCTTGGGAAATCTGGTTATCTATCGGGATTATGCTTATATCCATTCTATTTTCAGGATGGCTCTCGGCCAAAATCTATCGCGCTGGCGTGCTGATGTACGGTAAGCGACCTTCATTAAAAGAGCTTAGCAAAGCGTTGAGGACGTATAAGGGGTAAGGCTTGGGGCAAATTGTTGTGTGGGTAATGGCTATAGTTGTGACAGGTTGCGGTAATATATGATACATTACGTCACATGTTTGAGACTAATTAAAAAACCTTGATGGCCAGTAATCCTTGGTCTATCAAGGTTTTTCTTGCATTTGCTTTTTCCGCTGGATCGAACAAAACTGAAGAACAACACAATAAAGCCAATCTGTTTACAAGTACTCAACTCTGTAGTAAAAATACTTAAACACAAGGAAAAGCCCCACTACATCCGGCAGTGACTCCTATGTTTACTGTAGTTCTACAGTTATCGATCATAGAGTTTATGATAACTTGAACGTAAAGGATCGAACTATGTCATACGGGTAAAGGATTTGGATTCCAATGGAGTCGGCTTTTTCCTTGCTTGCACCAAAAAACAAACGGCACAGGACTTTTTCCCATGCCGATTCAGATTCCTTGTAGAGTTAAAGAAGACGTTGAATTTCACGAATGCCACGACTGCGCAAATAAGCTTCGTCATTTATCTTACTCTCCAATACGATTGCCGGTCGTATGCCTTCTTTTTTCATGAAATCGAAATACGGCTTGGCGAAATTCCAACCTTGATTGTTTGCATAAACAGAGTTGGATTTAACTTCTTCAAACAAATGGTCTGGAAAGACAATGGCAATCGGTCGATCTACGACTTCTGGGGGCTGCAGCTTGAATTCCTGAATCAATTCCGCAAGTTTTAGTCCTACTGGCTTAGGGCGATTGTTTAAGTCAAGAATGCCTAGAGGATATTCAAGTTTTTCAAAACCTTCAAATCTGGGATCCAAGTCGTGAGAGCACCACCAGGTAAATCCCCATATGTTGTTCGATGTAATAGCATTGCGAATAGTGGATTCAGTAAATGCTGGGAGATCCGCTTCTGGTATCCACAACTCATTTACGCCGAACTCCTGCACCCATACTGGACGATTAGGTGATGTTGCATAAGCATTAGCGAGTTCAACACAGTATTCAGCTAACTGAATACAACCATTTTCATCATGTCTATAAAGCTCCAAGGCACCTGTGAATTCAATCCAAGTATGCAAAGAAGTTGCTGCACCTGTCGTGGCTAGTGTGCTTCGCGAGAACCCTTGGTCCGAGAACCATGGTCTATGATCGACACCATTGACATGAAACTTTCCTGGAGCAATGTCTTCGCAATGATTGATCAACTCGCGATGCCAAGAGTCCCCTTCCTGCAAGCAAAACGAACCCTCCAAATTGAAAAGCCCATTAACTTCATTGCCGAGGTCAAAACCAAGGAATCTCTTATGCGTGCCAATATGGGACGCAATTGCACTAAATAAGTGCTTTTCCGCTTCAATCATATACGGATCGGTGAACATGTTGCGGTCTTTCTTCCAAGAAGGATAGAAAGTAAAGCCACTAATCCCTCCATCCAGCACGCAAACGACAACGTCAATATTACATTCGTCTGCGATATCCATGAGTTGATGTAACCGTTGAAGACATGTTTCACTGACGTAATTGGCATTAGGTTGAAATACTGACCAAATCAAATGAATGCGAATATGGTCAAATCCTAGATTTGCGAGCGCTTGAATGTCTGATCGCACACTGCTCCGATCCCAGTCCACCCAACTGTATAACCAATTCTTTGAAAATGTATAATTGACTCCAAAGCGAATTGATCGGTTCATTTTAATGTCACTCCTTCTATTTAAACCGCTTTAATTAATTTTAATATATTTCCTTGCTTTGTTTTTGTCAATGCAGATTTTTAGTATGTGCATTTACAACATCATAGTATCTTCCTGTTTTACACATTTTGTAGTAAGTGTTCATCGAGTCACAATTATAATAATGACATTGACATCAACTATGATTACTTTGTACAATTGATCTATAAATTTACAAGAAACGCTGCTACTATGAGGATGTTCATGATGAAGAAAACGACGATCTCTGATATTGCTTCCACATTGGGGGTTTCTGAAGCTACAATTTCTCTTGCTCTAAACAATCGGAGCGGAGTGAATAAAGAAACCCGAAAGAAGGTGTTGCAAACCGCTAAGGAATTGGGCTACAAACCTAATTACTTTGCTAGAGGTCTTGCCATGCGCAAGAGTAATATTATCGGATTTATTATTCCGGATATTGAAAATCCATTCTATTCAAAGGCTACAAAAATATTGGATCAGGTTGTACAGGATTACGGCTATAATTTGTTATTAGGGTTTTCAAGTTTTGATTTGTACAAGGAGAAGGACACGATCGAACGATTTTGTGGTCTTGGTGTGGATGGGATTGTGATTGCACCTACCTATTTGTTTACTACAGACAGTTCTTATCGAAAGACAGTTCTCGAGTCAAATGTACCTATCATTTACATGGGAGCACATTATGATTTTGAAACACACTATGTCATGACAGATTTATCAAGAGGTACAGAACTGCTTGTAAATCATCTGTTATTGAAAGGAATTCGCGACATTGTATTTCTTACAGGATCAGAGGATATTGTGCTGGTCAGTGAAAGGGAAGCTGGCTTTCGGAAGGCTTACGCTAGTCAAGGGTTGAATATTGTTCCAGACCAGTATATTTGTTGCAATGAATTTAGTTTTATAGAAGGATATCGCAAGACTTTAGATTTTCTGACACATAGGCGTAGACCTGAAGCAATTATTTCGGTCAATGATGTTATGGCTCTGGGAGTCATGAGAGCAAGTAGGGAATTAGGATACAGCATACCTGAGCATATTGTTGTTGCAGGTTATGATAACGTAAGTTATTCAGAGTTTTCCGAAGTTTCTCTTACTACAGTTCAACAACCGCTTGAATGCATGGCGAAACAGACCATATTACATTTAATGTCACTAATATTAAACAATATTTCGGATGAATGGATTCATGAAAAGTTAGAACCAATGCTTGTCATACGAGAATCAACGGAAAAGTTTTGAATTTTCATTTTTAAATACTTTTAAATTTTTTTAAAACAAATTTAAAGCGCTTTAAACTTATTACAAGGAGAGTGATTAAATTGAAAAGATCAGAAATAAACAAAATTATGGTTGAGGCAGTAAAACTTACAGAAACGATGAACTTCTTGCTTCCTTCATTTGCCTATTGGACACCAGAAGAATGGGAAAGTAAAGGTGAAGAATACAACGAAATTAAGGATAATCTGCTGGGATGGGATATTACAGACTTTGGAAGCGGAGATTTTAATAAAAGCGGATTACTCATGTTCACGATACGTAATGGAAATCTTAACAAAAAAGAATATCAAAAACCCTATGCCGAAAAGCTTTTAATCGTCGAAGAAGAACAAATTACCCCCTATCATTTTCACTGGAATAAAATGGAGGACATTATAAATCGTGGCGGCGGAAATTTAATGGTTAAGCTCTACGGTTCCACTGAAAGTGGCGAATTTTCTACCGAACCTGTAGCCATATCGATGGATGGACGAAATTTTACGGCACCAGCAGGAACCGTTATTCGTGTGATGCCGGGTGAGAGTATTACACTCTCTACGGGACAATATCACAGTTTCTGGGGAGAGAAAGGAACAGGAAAAATATTACTTGGTGAAGTTTCTAAAGTGAATAATGATCATTTGGACAACCGTTTCTATGAGAATATTGGAAGGTTTCCAGTAATTCAGGAGGATGAAGCTCCATTGTATCTTCTTATCAATGAGTATCCGAATAGGAAGTAGAAGGACTAAGGTATTCAAATGACTTAAATTCTAAATGAATTTGATTTTGCTTAGGAAGGATGTGGGATTGTGGCTTTAATAGGATTAGATGTAGGCACGACAGGTGCGAAATGTACGATTGTTGATCATAATGGAAACGTGCTTTCTTCTGCTTATCAAGAATACAAGA
>JACMJI010000011.1 GCA_014380705.1 Gorillibacterium sp.
ACAATGAGCGAGGATATGCGAGCGAGTTAGTGACTAAAGGTTGGCGAAGAGGAAGCGGGAGCGGGCTGTAAGTTAGGTTTGCATTATAAAACTAGGTGAATCAAGGCGAAGCGATTGGAATTGGGTGGAAGAACGAAGTGATCGCTTTTGTTTTCGGATCGTACCCGTAGGTATTCTTCCAATAAAAACGATCCGAAAACAACGGGCGACTGGAACCCAATTCCGAATCGAGCAGCCGAGCTATTCACCCACGCATTAATTCAAACCCGGGCGACTAAGCCCGATCCAAACCTATTCAATAAATCTAATTTCCCGACGCAACCTGAACAAACGAAGGAGGAAATCCGATGCGAATCATCAAAGCCGAACAGTTCGCCCTCGAACGCGAAGTAGACAGCGGAACCGAAGAGCAGAGCCGGGTAGTGAAAGAAATCATCAACGGCGTTCGCCAAGGTGGAGACGCCGCTTTACTTCGTTACACCGAACAGTTCGACAAAATTAAAATCGACAACCTCCTGATTACACAGGAGGAACTACATAAAGCTTATGATGAGGTCGACCAAGAATTTCTGCAAGCCCTTAGACAGGCTGCCGTAAACATTCGTTCCTTTCATGAAAAGCAAAAACGAAATTCCTGGATGGACTTGCAGCCCAGCGGCACATTGCTCGGGCAAGTCATTCGCCCGCTGTCGCGGGTAGGGCTCTATGTACCCGGAGGAAAAGCGGCTTACCCTTCCTCCGTGCTGATGAATGCCATCCCCGCACTCGTTGCCGGGGTAAAGGAGATCGTCATGGTCACACCTCCGAGCACAGCGGGTGAGGCCGGCGTAAACCCCTACGTACTCGTAGCGGCGGCTGAGTGTGGCATTACCGAGATCTATCGCGTCGGTGGTGCTCAGGCTGTAGCAGCGCTCGCTTACGGCACTGAAACCATTAAGCGCGTCGACAAAATCGTCGGACCGGGCAACATCTATGTTGCGCTCGCCAAACGAGAAGTTTATGGTAAAGTCGATATCGATAGCATCGCGGGACCGAGCGAAATCGTCATCCTCGCCGATGATACAGCGGATGCGAGCTACCTTGCAGCGGATTTGCTATCTCAAGCGGAGCATGACGAGATGGCCTCATCTGTCTTGATTACCCACTCCTTACAGCTAGCCGAAGCGGTAAGCCAAGAAGTCGTGCGACAGCTGGCTGAGCTTCCAAAGAAGGAGATCGCCGGAGCGTCCATTCGCGACTATGGTGCAATCCTGCTCGTGGACAGCCTGCAGGAAGGTATCGATGCGGTCAATCGACTGGCTCCCGAGCATCTCGAGGTCGTCACGGCTGAGCCCTACGATGTACTGGGGCTGATCGAAAATGCAGGTGCCATCTTTCTTGGACCGTACAGCTCTGAGCCGGTGGGGGATTATTTTGCCGGACCCAATCACGTACTGCCAACCAATGGCACCGCACGCTTCTCCTCGGCGCTTAGCGTCGATGATTTTATCAAAAAATCGAGTGTAATCCATTACAGCAAGCAGGATTTACTAGCTAACGGAGCAGCAATTGTCACATTAGCACGCCGAGAAGGGCTGGATGCCCACGCGAACGCGATCGCCATTCGCTTACAAAAGGAGGCAGAAAAATCATGACCGAAACCAATCCACAGCGTTTAGCTTCCGTTGTTCGCAAAACAGGGGAGACCGACATTGCCCTAGACCTGACCATTGATGGCTCAGGGATCGTGGAGCTCGAGAGCGATGTGCCTTTTCTCAATCACATGCTGGATTTATTCGCCAAACACGGACAATTTGATCTGAAATTGGCTGCCGCAGGCGATATTGATGTAGACGATCACCATACCGTAGAGGACATCGGCATCTGTTTGGGTCAAGCGCTCCGCGAAGCACTTGGGAACAAGACGGGAATCAAGCGCTATGCGAGTGTATTCGTACCGATGGACGAGGCACTTGCGCAGGTTATCATCGATATCAGCAACCGTCCTCATCTGGAGTATCGGGCAGAATATCCCTCTTCGCAGATTGGCAGCTTTCAAACGGAGCTCGTGCATGAGTTTCTGTGGAAGTTCGCCTTAGAAGCGAGAATAACGCTTCATATCATCGTTCACTACGGTCGCAATACCCATCATATGGTGGAAGCCGTATTCAAGGCATTAGGTCGAGCACTGGATGAAGCAACACGGATCGATCCGCGGGTTAAAGGAGTCCCATCAACGAAAGGGGTGCTCTAGGGTGGTAGTCATCATTGATTACGGCAGAGGAAACCTTCACAGCGTGAGCAAAGCAGTGGAACGGCTCGGTTATGAGGCGGTGGTCACCTCTGACGAACAGGTTATTATGGCAGCAGATGGCGCCATTCTGCCGGGCGTTGGTGCGTTTCACGACGCGATGACAGAGCTTGCAGCAACCGGACTGGACGTGGTGGTTAAGCGTTTTGCCGAGAGCGGCAAGCCACTGTTAGGTATCTGTCTAGGAATGCAGCTGCTTTTTACCCGCAGCGAAGAGCATGGAACGCATGCAGGGCTTGACCTGCTGCCCGGTGATGTGGTTCGTTTTCAAGGCGATTACAAAATCCCGCACATGGGCTGGAACCGTCTGATTCTGCAGCAGGAAAGTCCACTTTTTCATAATCTAGAGGCGGGGCATGTCTATTTCGTGCATTCCTATCATGCAATTGTAGGGCGAGCCAAGGATCTGTTGGCGGAAACGGACTATTACCAGCCGGTGACAGCTATTGTGGGTCATGCGAATGTGTACGGCATGCAATTTCACCCCGAGAAAAGCGGGCCGCTTGGCATGCAGCTGTTAGGCAATTTTCTTGCGTTATGTGATGAACACAAATAAAGCACCGCTATGGATGGAGGAGAACCGCTTGGCATTTACCTTATACCCTGCTATTGATATTCGCGGCGGCAAGTGTGTCCGTCTTGTACAAGGGGACTATAACCAGGAGACAATCTACCACGATAGTCCAGTAGAAGCCGCACAGGCTTGGGCTTCCCAGGGAGCAGAATGGATTCATCTGGTTGATCTAGATGGCGCCAAAGCCGGTCATCCGGTTAATCATGAAGTGATCGGTGCGATTGCCAAAACTGTTAAAGTGCCCGTTCAGATCGGCGGCGGCCTGCGTACGCTTGAGGATATTGAACTGCTGCTATTCCTCGGGGTCTCCCGTGTCATTCTTGGCACGGCAGCGATCGAGGATCGGCCTTTCGTTAAGCGGGTGCTGAACGATTATGGCGACCGCGTGGCGATTGGTCTGGATGCCCGCGACGGGCTTGTAGCTACGCGCGGTTGGCTTACGACGTCCGAGGTACGAGCCGAGGACTTGGCTGCTGAGCTGGCGGCGGAGGGGGCCCAGACGTTCATCTTTACGGACATCTCCCGAGACGGGATGATGGGCGGGCCGAACGTCGAAGCGATTGTCCGGCTTGCCCAGGCCTCAGGCCGCCCGGTCATCGCCTCAGGCGGCGTCAGCCGCTACGAGGACTTGGAGCGCCTAGCTGGGCATGAGGCGGACGGCATTGCCGGAGCCATCGTCGGCAAAGCCTTGTACACTGGCAGCATTGAACTAAAAGAAGCTTTTCGCAGACTCTGCGCGACGAACATATAGCAATGAGTAGCTGCACCGAGTAAAGGAGGACAGCCGATGCTTGCCAAACGCATTATTCCCTGCCTGGACGTGAAAGACGGGCGCGTGGTCAAAGGAGTTAATTTCGTCAACCTGCGTGACGCTGGCGATCCGGTTGAACTTGCCGCACTCTACGACAAAGAGGGTGCTGACGAGCTTGTCTTTCTCGATATCTCTGCTTCAGTCGAGGGCAGAGCCACCATGGTCGAGGTTGTTCGGAGAACAGCGGGGGAAATCACAATCCCTTTTACAGTGGGTGGAGGAATTTCAACGGTTGAGGACATGAAACGTTTGCTTCGGGCGGGGGCAGACAAGATCGGCATCAATACAGCAGCCGTCAATAACCCAGAGCTCATTGCCGAGGGCTCACTGCGGTTCGGGAACCAGTGTATTGTCGTTGCAATGGATGCTAAATTTAATTCCGCTTGGAATGAGTGGGAAATTTATACCCATGGCGGACGCAAGCCTACAGGAATCAAAGCCTTGGAGTGGGCATCGCGGGTAGAGGAGCTCGGAGCAGGGGAGATTTTGTTGACGAGCATGGATGCGGATGGCACCAAGGACGGCTTCGATCTGCCGCTCACACGGGCAATTTCGGAACGTGTTGGTATACCCGTCATTGCTTCTGGAGGTGCTGGTAAAGCGGATCATTTCTATGAAGCCTTCACAACAGGTAAAGCCGATGCGGGGCTTGCTGCTACAATTTTTCATTATAAAGAGCTGACCATTCACGAGGTAAAGGACGAATTAAGACGTAGAGGAGTTGAAGTCCGTTGATAGAACAAATCAAGTGGAACGAGGCGGGACTGGTCCCTACTATTGTTCAGGATACTGCGAGCAAGGAAGTATTAATGCTGGCTTATATGAATGAGGAGTCCCTTCGTTTGACAGTGGAAACAGGAGAAAGCTGGTTTTGGAGCCGTTCCCGCCAAATGCTTTGGCATAAGGGGGCTACTTCGGGGAATGTGCAGCAGGTACGGTCGATTCACTATGATTGCGATGCCGATACCCTTCTGTTAAAAGTAATACCTGCGGGGCCTGCTTGCCACAAGGGTACCTATACTTGTTTTGAGAACCGTTTGCCTATGAATAAGCAGAATGAATCAGCAGTCGACATAGAGGATACACTTTCATTGAAGTCACCCATTTCCGAGAACGATCGTTTTCGCATGTTATCCGTGCTCGAGGCTGTCATTGCCAAGCGTGATGCTGAACGCCCGGAGGGAGCCTATACCACCTATCTGTTTGAAAAAGGAATCGACAAAATCCTCAAAAAAGTCGGTGAGGAAGCTGCCGAGGTGATTATTGCTGCGAAAAATGGCAGTGCCGATGAATTGCGTTATGAAGCGAGTGATTTGATTTTTCATCTGTTAGTTCTGCTGCGTGAAGCTAAGGTTCCACTTGATGACCTGATGGATGAACTTAACCGTAGACATAATAAATAGAGTAGCAAATGAGGTCCGTGTGAAATCGCATGGGTCCTTTTTTGTCTTATAAGTTTGCACTTATTATCCGGTATCCAATAAGAATCATGAGAACTGTGCGTTTTACCTTTTGAAAAAACCAGTGAAACAGGTATAATAGTACCGTAGCTTGTGACGATTTGCGAAAAAAATGAGGATATCTACCTAATTAACTGTTTTTTTTACTTAAACAGGATGGACAAACAGGGGCGGCTTACGCTATTCTTGTCCGACAAGATTCTACACGGTTCAGTGAGGAAGCTAAATTCAAATGGGATAACAGCGACTTCGGATAAGCTGACGTGTCATCAATAGTGCAGATTTACCCATTTATTAGGAGGTCTAAAATGAACGGCAATCTGAAGATTTTTTCGGGATCATCAAATCCGAGACTTGCAGTAGAAATTGGTAAGGTTTTGGATCGACCTCTAGGCAAGGTCAAGCTATCCCGATTTAAGAGCGGCGAATTGTACTGTCATTACGAGGAGCCTGTGCGGAACTGTGACGTTTTCATTGTTCAAACCTTCTCGCATCCGATCAATGAGCATCTGGTTGAGCTTATGGTTATGATTGACGCCGCTAAACGGGCATCTGCCCGTACCATCAACCTGGTCGTCCCTTATTACGGCTATTCCAGGCAAGAGCGGAAAGCGGCTCCTCGTGAACCGATCTCAGCCAAAATGGTCGCCGACATTCTCACAACCGTCGGGGCTGACCGGGTGATAACGGTGGATCTTCATGCTGCCGCCATTCAAGGCTTTTTCAATATCCCTGTCGATCATTTGACAGCACTCGATTTAATTAGCGACTATATCCGCAGAAAAAACATCGAGAATCCGATTGTGGTTTCTCCAGATGCAGGCCGGGCAACAACCGCAGAGCGATTGGCTAACATTCTCAATGCTCCATTCGCTATCATGATCAAGAAACGTCCAACTCATAACGAATCTGTGATCACGCATGTTATTGGTGAAGTGGAAGGACGTACACCGATTATTATTGAAGACTTGATTGACACAGGAACAACGATCGTCAATGTTGTCGAAGGCTTGAGAGACCGCGGCGCTCATGACTCGTTTGTCTGTGCGACCCATGCTGTTTTCTCCGGACCCGCGCTTCAAAGACTAGATCACCCCAATATTCGTGAAGTTGTCATTACCGATACGATTGCCATTCCTGAGGAGCATACAGACCGTTTCCACGTGATCTCGGTTGCTCCACTGCTTGCTAATGCGATCCACATCGTTATCGAGGGCGGGTCAATTAGCTCATTATTCAAATACGGCGGAGTATAGATGCGATCTATAGTTACTAATGATTATATATAATATTTACTTACCGTGTTCAAAGAAGGAGGTGCTTGCCCATGAAAAAGAAACAGGCGGTCGTTAGCACAAAAAAGCAGAAGGTCATTCCATTTAAAATCGACGCAACGTTTTTTTTCGAGCGAGCTGTTCGTTCTTTAGACCGGTGCCACTATGATAAAGCGTTAAAATATTTCAAACGTGCGGCCGAATACGAACCAGATAATCCTGTTAATCATTGCAATCTGGCGGGAGTATATGCGGAGCTTGGCAATTTTGAGGAATCAAATGACATCCTTTGGAAAATACTAGAACGCCTCGATCCCGGAATGACGGAGTGCTACTATTATTTGGCCAATAACTATGCAAATATGGACGATTTTGAATCCGCAGAGCAGGCGATTCTCCGTTATATGGAGACAGATTCTGAGGGAATATACCTGGATGAAGCGGAAGAGATTATTGACCTATTAGCTTATGAACTGGACCGCTCAATACCGGTACGCTTTGTCAAATGCCGAGAGGGAATGTATGAGCATGACGACGCTCGCCGTCTGCTCGAGGAAGGACGTTTTGTTGAAGCCGCACGAGTGCTGGAGAAAATCGTTAAGAAGCATCCTGAATTTTTAGCTGCTCGCAACAACCTTGCTCTGGGCTATTACTACCTAGGTCAATTTGAGAGAGCTCTGGCTACCGTCTACGACGTACTTGGTATTGATGAAGGCAATTTGCATGCTTTGTGTAACCTTGCTATTTTCTATCAGCACCTGGGAGAAACCGAGAAGCTGAGCTCACTTATGGCACAATTGAGTAAAACCTATCCTTTTCACCCGGAATATCTATTCAAACTTGCCACGACGATGGGGATTCTAAGTGACCATGAAACCGCATATCGGTTATTTAGCCGCTTGTTAAAAACAAGTGGAGATGAGCAGGACGCAAGCTTCTTCCACTACTTGGCTGTTGCAGCCTTTAACACGGGACGCTACCGTGAGGCTGAGAAGCGGTGGAGGCAGACGGAGAAGGCTGACCCGCGGCCGGAAATTGCCCGGTTCTTTCTCGACCAGCTTGAGGAAGTGCAGAGTAAAGGATTGTTGTTACACTACCACTACCATCTCCCGTTTGAGGAGCAATTTGCTTTTCTTCAAACCAAAGGGGACGTCCTGCCGGAGAGTCTCAAGAAGGACCCCCTTGTACGCTCCTCCTTCTTCTGGGGGCTTCGACATGGGGATGCGCATACAAAGCTTCAGGTGATTCAAGCTTTCGGTGCCCTTGCAGACTCAGAGTCGGAATCAGCACTGCGGGACTTCATTATGAATGCTGAAGAGAATGAGTATCTGAAGCGTATGGCAATTTTTGCTCTCCGCAACATGGGAGCCATTGGTCCGCTTAAAGCGAATATGGGGGATGGTGCTGAAACCTTGGGTTCTATTCCATTCTCCCCCGCTTTGCCTATATGGGAAGAAGATTGGCAAGCTGTTCTCGTGTTGGCTCTTAGTCAGATGAACAAGCGGTATGATATGGTTCAGCAATATGATCTGGAAACCTTATGGGTCGATTTTCTCACGCGGGTTCATCCATCCAAGCCAAGGATTGTTAAGATTGAAGGCTGGGCAGCCGCATTGGAATACCTGACAGCCAAAATGCACCGCAAAACGGTCTCCTACGAGGAAGTAGCGGTGCGTTACGGGATAACGGCAGGTACGGTTAGCCGCACAGCGAAGAAAATTGATGAGATCTGCGGCTTGAAGGAGAAGATGGAAACCATCTTTGGTAAGCGAGGGAATCAATCATCTCAGCCATTTGGTCATTCTTGAAAAACGGGGAGGAAGCTGGCAATGTACAAAAGCGTTGTTATTGGAACAGGTCCTTCAGGACTAACGGCCGCCATTTACCTAGCACGTGCTAACCTGAGCCCACTTGTTATTGAGGGGCCGGAGCCTGGCGGGCAGCTCACAACGACAACAGAGGTAGAGAACTTTCCAGGGTTCCCGCAAGGCATTATGGGGCCCGAGCTTATGACTAACATGCGGCAGCAGGCTGAGCGCTTTGGAGCGGAATTCCGTTCAAGCTGGGTTGTCAAGGTGGACTTATCCAAGCAGCCATTCACTTTAACCCTGGAGAATGGTACGGAAATTATTACAGAGAGCTTGATCATTTCCACTGGAGCTTCTGCCAGACTGCTTGGCATTCCAGGCGAGAAGGAGAACATCGGGCGTGGTGTCAGCACCTGTGCAACCTGTGATGGCTTCTTTTTCCGCGGCAAGAAGATTATTGTTGTGGGTGGGGGAGACTCCGCGATGGAAGAAGCTCATTTCCTTACGCGATTTGCTTCCGAGGTTCGTTTGGTTCACCGTCGGGAAGAGCTGCGGGCCTCCAAAATTATGCAGGATCGATCCCGTGAGAACCCGAAGGTTGTCTGGAGTTTAAACCGTGCACCGGTTGAAGTCGTCGCAGGGGACAGAGGGGTAACGGGACTTAAAGTGCGGAATAACGAGTCGGGTGAAGAAGAGATTCTCGAAGCCGACGGCATTTTTGTCGCCATTGGACATAACCCCAATACGGGTTTTCTAGATGGACAGATCACAACGGATGAGCAAGGGTATATCGTCGTAGAACCCGGAACGACTCGTACGAATATCAACGGGGTATTTGCCTGTGGAGACGTTCAGGATCATAAGTATCGCCAGGCGATTACGGCTGCGGGTAGTGGCTGTATGGCAGCTCTCGACTGCGAGAAATATCTAGAAGGCAGAATGGTTCACGATTGGAGCCAATCCCTTTAGGCATGGATCGTAAATGAGGGAGAAAGAACCTGACGTTTGGTGCGGGTTCTTTTTTTTATCCCTAGTCTACAAAGGGTTGTTCAGGTCAACGATTCCTTGACCGGACAGGGAGGAAGCTTTATAGTTGGAACATGAGAAAGTAAACCATGTGTAGAGGTGACAGTTGAATGTCAGGTAAAATTTATGTCGGTGTTGACTTGGGCGGTACGAACATCAAGGTCGGAATCTGCGATGAGGATGGCAAATTGTTAAAGACGTTTGAGGGACCAACCGGTTCAGAGCACGGTGCGGAAGGTGTACTGGAACGTATAGCACAATACTGTCGTTCTATTGTTGAAGAATCGGAGTACGAGTGGGACCAAGTTGCAGGCATTGGCGCTGGAATCGCCGGATTTATGGATATACCGGAGGGCTTTGTAAAATTATCCGTAAATTTGAACTGGCGGAACGTTCCTGTGAAGAAAACACTTGAACAGAAGCTGGGCAAGCCAGTTACTATTGACAACGATGCCAACGTGGCAGCACTTGGTGAAGCATGGAGCGGTGCAGGAGCAGGTATTCCTAATCTTGTCTGCTATACGCTAGGAACCGGAGTCGGTGGCGGCATTATTGTAAATGGCAAAATTTATCAAGGATTTAACGGTATGGCAGGCGAACTTGGTCACATGTCCGTTGTTCCTGATTTGGAAGCCATTCAATGTAACTGTGGTCAGCTTGGCTGTCTGGAAACGGTGTCCTCCGCAACCGGTATCGTGCGTATGGCTAAAGATGCCGTCGAGCGTGGAGACAAGACTAGCCTTACCATGATTCAGACTATTGAAGCTAAAGACGTGTTTGATGCAGCTAAAGCAGGCGATGAAGTTGCCCTTCGTATTGTTCATCGGGCTGCTTACTATATTGGTCGTTCCATGGCAGCGGTAGCTATTGTAATTAATCCGCAACGATTCATTATTGGTGGCGGTGTTTCTAAGGCCGGGGAAATATTATTTACTCCTATTCGTGAAATTTTTAATAAATATACACCAGAGCATGCAAGCGCAGGTGTGGATATTGTTCCTGCGACACTTGGTAATGATGCAGGGATTGTTGGGGCGGCTGGCTTAAACTTACCAAGGTAAGTAGAAGGATTTTTTTGCGATAAAGGGGTCCGTCCTTACATAGGACGGAGCTTGTTTTTTTCCTGCATCAGCATTTTAGCTTGAAAACTGTGATTTTGAAGGAGGAATCGATATGGAGGAACGAAATACGCTGGCGAAGCTTGTGATCATTACCGGGATGTCCGGAGCTGGCAAGACCATAGCGGTTCAAAGTCTTGAAGATTTGGGTTTCTTTTGCGTCGATAATCTCCCACCGGTTTTAATTCCAAAATTTGCTGAGCTTATTGTACAATCAAATGGCAAAATTAGCAGGGTTGCTTTGGTCATTGACTTAAGGGGTCGGGAGTTTTTTCAAGCGCTTACAGAATCGCTGCAGCATATTCAAGAAAATTTACCTTTGAGCTATGAAATTCTCTATCTTGACGCTACCGATTCTGTTCTTGTCCAGCGGTACAAAGAAAGTAGAAGAAGGCATCCGCTTGCCACGAATGGAGCACCGTTGGAGGGGATTCAGCAAGAGCGGATTCTACTTGAGGAGCTTAAAGGGCTGGCTACACAAGCCATTGACACCAGTAACTTGAAGCCAGGCCAGCTTAAAGAAAAGATTATCGCTCGGTTTAATAACCTTGGAGATCAGGGACTTTCCCTGAACGTTATTTCGTTCGGCTTTAAATATGGAATGCCTATTGATGCGGATCTCATTTTTGATGTTCGGTTTTTGCCTAACCCCCATTATGTGGATAGCTTGCGCCCCCTAACCGGTCAAGACACGGATGTTTATGACTACGTGATGAAATGGTCGGATACACAGGAATTTCTGACCAAGTTATTGGATATGCTGCACTTTCTGATTCCGCAGTATAAGAAAGAAGGCAAAAGCCAGGTTGTCATCGGGATTGGTTGTACCGGAGGAAAGCATCGCTCTGTAGCGATTGCGGAATACCTTGGCAGAATGATTGGTATAAGTGAGACAGAAACCGTTAGGGTCAGTCATCGGGATTCAGATCGTGATCGGGGTTAGAAAAGGAGTGACAGGATGAAAGAAGTTGAAGAGGAGACTCCTCGTGTAGTTGTTATCGGGGGTGGAACCGGATTGTCTGTCATGCTCCGAGGATTGAAGAAGAAACCCGTTGATATTACAGCGATTGTCACGGTTGCCGATGATGGAGGCAGTTCCGGAATATTGCGGGATGGTCTGCAAATTCCACCACCAGGGGACATTCGTAATGTGATGAGCGCCCTAGCGGATACCGAACCGCTGCTATCCAAATTGCTTCAATATCGGTTTAAAGAGGTAGATGGCTTAATTGGTCATTCGCTTGGTAATTTGATCCTAGCTGCACTTAGTGAAATCACAGGTGACTTTGTCGTTGCTATCCGTGAGTTAAGTCGAGTATTGGCTGTAAGAGGTCAGATCTTGCCAGCAGCCAATATCCCCATTGTGCTTAAGGCCGAGATGGAGGATGGAACGATTGTTGTTGGTGAATCGAAGATTCCTGGGGCTAGAGGCAGGATTAAACGGGTGTTCATCGAACCTGCGGATGTTTTACCCTTGCCAGAGGCCGTTCATGCCCTACGCGTGGCGGATGTTATCATCGTTGGGCCAGGGAGTCTGTACACAAGCATTCTACCCAATCTACTTGTTCCTGAAATTGCCAAAGTCATTATTGAGTCCAATGCTTTAAAAATTTTTATCTGTAACGTAATGACGCAGCCTGGAGAGACCGACTTTTATACAGTGAGTGACCATTTGCAAGCGGTTAAGCAGCATGTCGGCTGTAATTTATTCGATTATGTCATTGTGAATAACGGAATAATACCGCTAGAGGTAGAGCACAAGTACGCAGAAGAGGGCTCTGTTGCGGTTCGATTGGATATGGACGAATTAACCCGGGAGGGCTACCAAGTAATTGCAGATGAACTTGTTTATTTCCATACGTATTTACGTCATGATGCGGACAAACTAAGCCATCATATTTATAAACTGGTTGAAAGCCGGTTGCTCCGAAAGAGGTGAGACCCGTGTCCTTTGCTGCGCAAACAAAAAAAGAACTGACCATGCTGGAAAGCGATACCTGCTGCGAGAAGTCGGAGCTCTCCGCTCTTATTCGAATGAACGGTACGGTACAGATCACTGGCCAGAAGATTACTCTTGATGTTTCCACAGAGAATGCAGCGATCGCTAGACGGATCTATCTGCTGCTAAAGAAAAAGTTTCAGGTTCATACCGAGCTTCTCGTTCGAAAGAAAATGCGTTTGAAAAAAAATAATGTGTACATCGTGCGTGTGCCCCAGCAGGTTGAGGAGGTCCTCACAGAGCTTTGTATCATTTCAGGCGGTTTTTTATTTACCCCAGGAATTGAAAAATCGATTATTCGCAACAATTGCTGCAAACGTGCTTATCTACGAGGGGCGTTTTTGGCAGGCGGTTCAGTTAATAATCCGGAAGGCTCGTCCTATCATCTAGAGATTGCCTCCATGTACGAGGAGCACAGCAACTCGCTTGTGCGGTTGGCTAACCGATTTGATCTGAATGCTCGCTGTATCGAACGAAAGAAGGGCTTTATTTTCTACATCAAGGAAGGCGAGAAGATTATTGATTTTCTTAGCCTGATTGGTGCGCACCAGGCACTTCTGCGTTTTGAGGATGTACGAATTATGAAGGATATGCGCAATTCCGTGAATCGGATCGTTAATTGCGAGACCGCAAACCTCAATAAAACCATTGGTGCAGCTGTTCGTCAGATTGATAATATTCGTTTGCTAGATCGGGAGATGGGGCTCGATAACTTGCCGGAACGCCTCCGTGAGGTGGCCAAAGTACGGCTCATGCACCCCGATTTGAATTTAATCGAAATTGGTGAACTGCTTAAGGTTCCCGTCAGTAAGTCAGGTGTAAACCATCGGCTGCGCAAGATTGATGAGATGGCGGAGAAATTAAGAAGTGCCAAATAAAAGCTTCTACCAGACAATCTTCGTTTTAATGTAGTGTAGGATTGGGAAAAATGTTATAATGGACAAAAATCTCGTTACTGATTCCGTATTTTTATTTCTATAGAAAAATTAAATGCAATTGGGGGTATTGGTTCCATGTCTAAGTGTCCCGCAGTAGTAAGATTAAAAACTGGACTACATGCCAGACCAGCCGCACTTTTTGTCCAGGAAGCCAACAAGTTCTCCTCGGAGATTTTTGTGGAGAAGGACGAGAAGAAGGTGAATGCCAAGAGTATTATGGGCATTATGAGTCTTGCAATCAGTACCGGGACGGAGATTTACATAAGTGCTGAGGGCGCAGATGCTGACCAGGCTGTAAACGCTTTAGTCGCTTTAGTTGGTAAAGAAGAGCTGGAGAACCAATAAATTTCCGCCTTAAGTGAAGAAGCTTCCAATGGGGGAGCTTTTTGTTGCTACATCAGAATGGATATATAGTATACAAAAGGTTCATTCTTATTTCCGCATCGGTAAACCTATGGTGTCTAAAAATGCCGGCGGGCGTTTATCCTTGGTTCAATATGTATGTTATACCTGATGTTGGAAGTAACTGGCGGAAACGGTTCATCCGAGAGTAATGGAATATCCCTTTCGACTGTTTCCGGTGTGGTCACCGTCATTGTTAACTAAAACAACCTTATTCCACCCCTAAGGGTTGAATAAGGTTGTTTAGATTCTTTTATCATCATGGATACAAATTATTTAAAGATTCATTCTGATCCCACATCGGTAGAAGCATGGTTCTTAAAGACGCCGATTAGATAGAAGATGTTTTATCCTTGGGTTAAAGGATAGCACCTGTAGAGTTCTCAATGACTTTATCGATGCAACCATAAGCTAGTGCTTCAGCAGCAGTCATAAAGTAGTCGCGATCCGTATCTTTATCAATACGCTCGATCGGTTGGCCTGTACGTTCTGCTAGGATCGCATTGAGCTTATCACGCAGTTTGATGATCCGTCTGGCACGGATTTCAATGTCGCTGGCTTGCCCTTCGGCTCCGCCAAGTGGCTGGTGAATCATAACCTCACTGTTCGGAAGCGCGTAGCGTTTGCCTTTCGCACCTGCTGCCAGCAAGAATGCGCCCATAGATGCAGCCATGCCCACGCAGATTGTCGAAACGTCTGGCTTGATGAACTGCATGGTATCGTAGATGGCCATACCTGAAGTAATGGAGCCCCCGGGACTATTAATATAGATACTTATGTCTTTCTCAGGATCTTGAGCAGCTAGGAACAACAGTTGGGCGATGATGGCGTTAGCCACAGCATCGTTAATTGGACTGCCCAGAAAAATGATTCGGTCCTTCAGCAGGCGAGAGTAAATATCGTAAGCACGTTCGCCCCTGCCATCCTGTTCAACAACCATAGGAACAAAACTCATGCGAAATTCCTCCTTTAATTAAATACGAAATGACTTCCACTATCGAGACTATACCCATCTTACTGAAAAAAACACCAAAAGTCAAAAAAGGTCAGAGAATTAAAAAAGCTGTATAAGAAGAAAACTTATACATCGATCTATATACAAAACGAGATACAAAAAAAACGTCCTGCGACGTTTAAGATTTAAAGGTAGATGGCGCGCCCGCGAGGAATTGAACCTCGATCTCAGGCTTCGGAGGCCTACGTCATATCCATTTGACCACGGGCGCATCTGTTCATCTGTTGAGTTGCAATTGAAGCCAGCAATAAATAGTATATGACAATGACTGAAAGAAATCAATAGGAAATATAGGGAATAAGAACAGGACGCAATATTATGGTCAGAATCAACAAATTCTTAAACAAATAATAGGAGGACAAACTTGCAACATCATCCATAATCGGCTAAAATACAAATGGGGATAAATTTTTTTGAATGTAGTGGGACGTAAAAAGCGTAGGTGGGACGTTATACGTCCATGGCAGGAGTTGGTTTACATGAGATCGATCCTTGAGTTGCAAAAGCAGCTGCTGCCCGACGTATTGGACATTGTGAAAAAACGCTACTCTATCCTACACTTTGTCATGATTTACCGCATCGTCGGTCGTCGCACCTTGGCCGCTTCGCTCAATATGACCGAACGGGTATTGCGAGCGGAAGTAGATTTTCTCAAGGAGCAAGGGTTGCTTAAAGTAGAGCCCTTTGGTATGAAGGTGACTCCTGCAGCATTAAAGCTACTAGAAGAGATGGAACCGATGATCAAAGAGCTATTCGGCTACACTCGTCTTGAGGAACAGTTAAAAGAGAGATTTGGCCTTCGAGAAGTTATTGTTGTACCTGGAGATTCTGATCTATCCCCGTACACGAAGAAGGAAATGGGTCGCTCGGCAGCGGGTGCACTGCGTAAGGCTGTACATATAGGCGCCGTTATCGCGGTTACCGGGGGTTCCACATTAGCGGAGGTTGCGAGTCAACTCATGCCGTCCTCCGCACTTAAAGGCAGCTTGTTCGTTCCAGCACGCGGCGGAATTGGCGAAAGCGTTGAATTTCAAGCGAATACCCTTGCTTCCGTTATGGCTAAGAAGACAGGTGGCCAATATCGCCTGTTGCACGTACCCGAAAATCTGGGAGAAGAAGCCTACCATACGCTGATTCAGGAGCCCAATATTCGCGAGATTATTCCGGTCATTCGTACGGCTCGCATTGTGTTGCATGGAATTGGAGAAGCTAAAGTAATGGCTAGAAGAAGAAAAGCTGAGCAGAGTACGCTTGATGCCTTGGAAGGGGCGGGTGCTTTAGCAGAAGCTTTCGGTTATTATTTTGATCGAAGGGGAACGGTCGTGCATCGGATGTCAACACTCGGAATGCGTCTGGAAGATTTAAAACTGGTTGAGACCGTGATCGCTGTAGCTGGTGGCAGTAGTAAAGGTAAGAGTATTGCCGCAGTCCTTAGGTATGGCGCAGAGCATATTCTCGTAACCGACGAGGCTGCAGCATTACAGATTATAGAGCAAGAGTAAAGCAACGTAATTATTTATTTGTTTTCACGATGGCAAAGCCGTCTTGAGATAAGCTTCACTATATTCATTCACATAGGAGGAGTTATTACAATGACAGTTAAAGTAGGTATTAACGGATTTGGACGGATCGGAAAGCTTGCATTTCGTCGTATTCAAGAGGTTCAAGGTATCGAGGTTGTAGCAATCAATGACTTGACGGACGCTAAAATGTTGGCTCATTTGTTGAAATATGATACAACGCAAGGAACTTTCAAGGGCGACGTTGAAGTTCATGATGGCTTCTTTAAAGTTAACGGCAAAGAAGTTAAGGTTTTGGCTAACCCAAACCCTGAAGAATTGCCTTGGGGCGAGTTGGGTGTAGATATCGTTCTTGAGTGTACAGGTTTCTTTGTATCCCAAGAAGCTGCTGAGAAGCATATCAAAGCCGGCGCTAAGAAAGTCGTTATCTCCGCACCAGCTACTGGCGATGTTAAAACCGTTGTATTCAATGTTAACCATGACATTCTTGATGGTTCCGAAACGGTTATCTCTGGTGCTTCTTGCACAACCAACTGCCTAGCTCCAATGGCTAAAGTTCTTCAAGATAACTATGGTATTGCTCAAGGTTTGATGACAACGATTCATGCTTACACTGGCGACCAGAACACGCTTGATGCTCCGCACCGTAAAGGCGACTTCCGTCGTGCTCGCGCTGCTGCTGAGAACATCATCCCTAATACGACCGGTGCTGCTAAAGCCATTGGTCTTGTTATTCCTGAACTTAAAGGCAAGCTCGACGGTGCTGCTCAACGTGTTCCAGTTGCAACGGGTTCCTTGACTGAGCTGGTAACCGTTCTTGACAAGAAAGTAACGGCTGAAGAAATCAACGCAGCAATGAAAGCTGCTGCTAACGAATCCTACGGCTACACCGAAGACGAAATCGTATCCTCCGATATCAAGGGCAGCACTTTTGGTTCCCTGTTCGATGCAACACAAACCAAAGTCTTGACTGTTGGCGACAAACAACTGGTTAAAACTGTTGCTTGGTATGACAACGAAATGTCCTACACTGCACAACTTATTCGCACGTTGGAATACTTCGCAAAGCTGGCTAAGTAAGATTAGCCCAATAGACGCATGAATCATTTGAGCGGAAACAGACTTGATGGTTTCCGCTTTTATGAATGCTCTAGCGTATTTTATATTTGCGTGGACTCACTACATTGATGCGGAGGTACTCCTAAATGAACAAGAAAAGTATTCGTGATGTGGCTGACTTAGCTGGTAAACGCGTCTTTGTTCGCGTTGACTTTAATGTACCGTTAGAAAACGGTGTTATCACCGATGATACGCGTATTGTTGAGACACTTCCTACTGTTAACTATTTAATGGAGCAAGGTGCTAAGGTTATCTTGGCGAGTCACTTGGGTCGTCCACAAGGACAAGTTAATGAAAGCATGCGTCTGACTCCAGCTGCAACG
>JACMJI010000103.1 GCA_014380705.1 Gorillibacterium sp.
ATAATGTTAATAAATAAGTAATGATTATTATATATTCATAAGAGTAATTTACCGTAATAATAGTGGAATGTCAACAGCGGTGTTGGTAATATGAAAGTACGTTCTAAATCGTAAAATAATGGGAAGAGGTGGACTCATCGATGGATATCGGCTCAAGTATTCGAGCAATCCGCAAACGAAAGAATATAACGATTGCCCAGATTTGTGAACAAACAGGCCTTTCCCAAGGCTTTATGAGTCAGGTCGAAACCAACAAGACATCCCCCTCAATCTCTACACTAGAAGCGATTGCTACTGCTTTAAATACACCTTTGGCTTTTCTTTTGTTAAAAAAGGAAGAACGCATGAAGGTTATCCGCAAGAACGATCGTAAGCAAACGACAAGCGGGCCTGATCAATTAAAGGTTGAACATTTAGGCGCGACGAAAAACATAAAGATGGTGGTCGTCGATCTGCCCCCCGGTACGTCTATAGGTGAAGATCAACAACATGCACATGAGGGTGAAGAAGTACATGTCGTTCTTAAGGGCCACATCTACGTGGAGCAGGGAGAGGACAACGCTAAATTAGCGGAAGGCGACACCTTTAGCTGGAATGCCTGCACCCCTCACATTGTAAAAAATATCGGCGATGAAGTAGCGACCGTTGTTGTTGCTGTGTACAGGGAAGTCGATGATAACAGCTTGGATTATATTTAAGCCGCTTGGATCATTGCGGATATTGAGGCTAAAAGCCAAAGAACCTCCAGACTCACGATCCTAGATGAGCTTGGAGGTTCTTTTATAGTTGAATACCTTTTCCATCTGCTTCAACCAAGGGTACCTGTAGGATATCTTGGTTCAATTGATTTAGTACATTTTCCGACAGTAGTCCAATAGCTTATTCCATCTGTTCAATGACTTCAGACAAGGAATCTTCCTCACTTATGTGTACTGTTTTATTGCTCAAAAACCAGCCGCTAACCGCAATGATCACCAATACAATATAGAAGGTAAGTTTCCACAGCGTACTGTGAGCGAAGGCTTCGGATAAAATCCCGAGTGATGGGTGTGCCAGGGTTATAATGGCCAGTTTAACTCCAACCCAACCGACGATGACAAAGGCGGCAATCTCAAGACCTGGACGAGAGTGTAACAGCTTGACGAAGAATGACGCAGCAAATCGCATGATGATCAGACCGATAAAACCACCTGTGAAGATGACAAGAAAGTGTCCTCCGTCCATCCCGCCAATGTTGCGAATTCCACTAACGGGAAGTACCACGGCCAAAGCGACAGCCGCTAGAATGGAATCGATAGCGAAGGCGATATCAGCAATCTCAACCTTAAAGACGGTCATCCAGAAACCAGCTTTAGGGGCTTCCTTCTTCCTGCCATCTGCTCCAGCTAAAGCTTCATCGGATTCGCGTCTATTCGCCAGGACCTTGCGAACAATGTGATTGCCTGCGATGAATAAAAGATAAATCGCCCCAATTGCTTGGACCTGCCAGATATCCACCAGATAGGAAATTATAAATAATGAAGCAAAACGGAAGACAAACGCCCCGGCTAACCCGTAGAACAGTGCTTTTTTTCGTTCAAGATCAGGGAGATGCTTGACCATAATGGCTAATACCAACGCATTATCAGCCGCTAACAACCCCTCAAGTCCAACCAATACAATCAAAACCCATAAATACTCCAACAGTATTCCCGTATCCATAATCATTCCCCCTATTTGTTGTGTGATAACAGAAAGACCTATACCCAGAAGGTAAAGCCTCCGAAAAAAGGCAATACGTTCAAGGTAAAGGTCTCGCTAACACATCATGTGCCAATAAAACCGGAGACGAATCTCGTAATGACGGCGTTATTGTACAGCTACTCCCCTTTACGGGATGTTTATTTACTTAAAAAGCTAGTGAACTGATCATAGCTAATCGCCATGCGACTGTCAAGGCGAGCAGTGGCATAATTAGCTTACATGACGTATATTTACGCTGTTTTCATGATGGGATTGGTATAAACAATGAGTTAATAAAGTACCCTCCACAAATAAAAGGTAGCGTAGGCTTCCCAGCCCTGCCAATGGGCAAACAACGTTTGTAATTCCACTATAGTTGGCTTTCGCTCTAGACCCGCTACATGCTTGATCGCATTGTGTAGTCCAACATCGGCAATTAGAAAAGCCGTCAGATCACGCAGGCAACGCATCCGCACATAATGAGCGGTCCAAGGGCCTATCCCCCGAATAGCAGTCAGCTTGATTTCGGCGGCTTTCGGGTTATTGAGTGCAAGCAGATTGTCCCGAGTCAGCTCTCCACTTGCGATAATTCTAGCAACCTCAAGTAGGGATCGGGCTTTATTCTTGGTTAGCTGTAGACTGCAGAGCTGTTCCATCGTTACATCCCGGAAACGTTCTGGTACTGGAAAGGCATGGTATGTAATGCCTTCCCATTCGCAGGCTTCCCCAAATTCTTCGGTTAGCCGCTGTTTCAGCTTATAGGCGAAAGTCAGGTTTACTTGCTGCCCAACAATTGCCCAGCACAGGGCTTCGAACAGATCTGGAATGCCAACGAGGCGCAAACCATAGAAGCTTTTGAGAAGTGGGCTAAGGAGCGGATCCGCATTCGCCATCCGGTAGAACGGTTCTAGGTTGCGCTCAAGATCAAACCAGTCACGAACATAACTGGCAAGCTCGCACTGGATTTCTTCGGAAAGGGGTTCACCCTGCAGCAATTCAACCCGCATCATCTGCTTTGTGGGACAGGTTATCCTGATCAAACGCATCACTCCACCAAGCCGCATCAACCGGTTCACACCATCTGCTTCTAATCTATATAAACATTCGAACGGGGAACGGGACATATAGGTCAAGCAGGCCTTGAAGTCGAAGAGTTCAGGCAAGGGCAGCCAGAGTTTGCCGGAATCGTTAGCATAAGCGTTATCGCTCGCAGCGCCGTCACCCATTGCGCCTCTACCCTCACCACCGTCACCCATTGTACCTCTACCCTCACCACCGTCACCCATTGCGCCTCTACCACCAGTAACATCACCTATACTACTTCTACTACCAGCATCAAAAGACAAATCGTTCATGCCCCGTTGCGGCCACATGTTTAATCCCCTCCAGTTCGAGCAGCTCCTGCTTTAAGACTAGTCCTCCCCTGTAGCCGGTCAAGGTACCGTTTGATCCTATGACTCGGTGACAAGGCAAGATGAGCGGCAGCGGGTTCTGACCATTGGCGGTTCCCACAGCACGCATAGCCAGCGGTTTGTTTATCGCTTCAGCAAGCTGCTTATAGGTCCACACTTCTCCATAGGGGATACGCGCCAAACCCATCCACACCTGCTGCTGAAAGGGGGTACCCCATACGTCCAAAGGCAGCTTTTCGAAACTAACAGGTTTGCCGGCAAAATAGGTCTCTAACAGATCAATCACACCAAACTCAGCAAATACTCCATAATCCTCGATAAGCTCATGCTGAGGAGCATAGCGATGGAGCCACATATTCGCTGATTCAACCTTGTCATGCTCAAACGCCAAACGGCACATTCCCCGCTCACTGGCCATAAGTATCCATTTGCGATTTTGGAAATTCAAGGTATGACAATAGATGGTTGTCTTACTCATGTAGACCGCTCCTTTCACAACATCGTTATTTCTTGGCCTGGCACTCTTGTTGCATAGGTTATTGCTGTTACTATCTTAAGGATTCTTTCTACATCAGCTGCCCAGAAACCAAAAGCGGAGGATTTGTGTGTTCCATAGTTCAGCGCTTAACCACCTGAGCGTAACGTTCACGTGGCGCCTTTGAATAGGGCATCATTTCCTTCATCTAATCAGAGGATATCATTTCAAGAGTGCCCAAAGCCATCATCCAAATCTGTAACGTCCTTGGCCTCTGGGGCATGGAAAACATCCAGTTAAATCGTTAAGAAACCCCCAGATTCAACCGTTTAACTGGAAAACCACCTGTTATTTTAGATGATTTCGTCCAACTGTCCTAAAAAGGGCTGAATTAACTGGACAAATTCCAGTTAGCTTGCTCCATAATGAAGTGCGAACCAGACTAACGGGACAAATTCCAGTTAGCATGCTCCTTGGCTACCTACGAGCCGAATAATCAGGACAACTTAAAGGTTGCCCAGGAATCAATAGTGAAGGATTTGTGTGTTGAGCGTATCGTTAACGTGGCGCCTTTGAATAGAGCATTGTTTCCCTCGAATAAGTGCATACCATATGCTATTTAGAGGGGGTGATGAGAACCTTAGGGATCCATTCTTCTGCTATTTCGGAATTCTGAGGGAGACATGCCCATCTTGCGGGAAAACCAAGCTGCAAAGTGCGAAGGACTCCGAAAGCCGACCGCTCTACCGATCTCAACGATATCCTCTGGAGATTGGGATAACATGACTTGCGCCTTGGTTAATCGGACACGTTCCAGCTTTACGGATGGGGAGTAGCCTTCTAATTGTTTGTAGGTTCTTTGTAGGTGAAAGGGACTGATCCTGAGTAATTCAGCCAAGCTCTGAAGCGTAAGCTTCTGTTGATATTGCGTCTCAATGATCGCATTCACTTGAGCGGCTATCATCGCATTAGGTCCAAACCGACCTCCCGCTTCTGGCTTGCAGCGTTTGCATGGACGAAATCCGGCGGCGATTGCCTTCTCCAAAGATGAATAAAAAGTCACATTCCCCGACTTGGGTGTTCTTGCCCGACAAGAAGGCCGACAGACAATATGGGTTGTCCGCACACCTGTGTAATAAACTCCATCGTAAGTAGATTCTCGGCTCACAACCGATTGATAAATACGTTCAAACAAGGCTTCGTCCATTCTTATCACCTCATTCTTGGATACGGATTGTTAATGATCTCAGCGTGTGGGCAGCATTACCACGGGAACAATGTCCAGCAAGAACGCATATCATCTCATTCGTCTCATAACATCTAGCCTAATCTCATCTCATCTCATCTAATAAGGCAAGTATAAACCATCCATCCCTGCTTTAGCATTACGTTAGAATAAGTCAGCAACATTTGAACATAAGGATAAAACGCCTGTCGGTGTCCTCTGGGCATCGTCGCTAGCTGGTGGGATAGGGAACATTTTGGCCATAACCAGAGGCATATTGGAGTGTATTACTTATTATGATAATCGGCACATATGCGAGTCCCAATTGGGTTTCTGTATTTAGGGGGAGAGGGATTCTGTATGAAAAATCATACAGAATCCTTGCTAACGCGGTAAAATAAACGATTCTGTATGAAAAATCATACAGAATCCTCGCTAACGCGGTAAAATAAGCGATTCTGTATGAAAAATCATACAGAATCCTTGCTAACGCGGTGAAATAAGCGATTCTGTATGAAAAATCATACAGAATCCTTGCTAACGCGGTGAAATGGACGATTTTGTATGAGAAATCTCCAGAATCCTCGCTAACGCGGTGAAATTTTAGAAAGGGTAACCCTAAAGTTATAAACTCTTTGATGTTAAGAATAAACCCCTGTCGGTTTCCCCTGGCGCGTGTGTTTACCGATGCGGAAGCAGAATGAACCTTAGAATCTATTTATCCACGCTGCTATCGCACAAAGAAACGCATGGCGTCGATTGGCGCCATACATCTCAGAGAAAGGTATTCCTGCTATTTAGTTAACCTAACCGAATACCAACTTGGACTAGCTTATCGTTTCGTATTCATAGTCGTGAAATTCCGAGGTGATCTCGAAGCCTACTTTACGATAAAGCTGCAAGGCCTGCTCATTCTCCGTAACAACATTCAAATGAATCTTTGCGCGCTCTTCCGCAAGCAATAGCTTTACTGTGTCACTGAGAATTGCCTGTCCATAGCCTTGCCCTTGATAAGAAGGCAGCACGCAAAAGTCGTGGATAACGGCAGAAGCATGCTGACCCAAGCGAAGCACTCGGATCAGTCCGATTGGAGAATATCCAAGCGTTGCGATGTAAGTCGTACGATCCGGTTATTCGTCCGGGCAAAGTATTCGCGGGTCCAATCCTCGGAGTCGCCAAAGGCAAGCGAGGAGCATTTTACAAAAAAGTCAAAATCATCTGGCTCCAGCATGCGCATCTGTAAGTCGGCAAATTACTGCATTACTTTTCTCATTTGTGAGGGAGTGCTTCCTTTGTATTGCTTGAAAAGCTTCGTAAAATAATTCGGGTTATCACAGCCCACCTGAGAAGCCACCTCTGTAATTGTAAGGTTCCCAGCTCCAAGCAATCGTTCGGCCTCATTCATCCGACATACGTTGACATATTCGATGAAGGTGCGCCCCGTGAGACGCTTAAACATTTTACAAAAATGGTAGGGGTTAAGATTTACGTACTTGGCTGCCATCTCAACGGTCAGCTTCTCGGCAAAGTTTGTTTCTAAGTAATGAAGGAATGGCTTGAATCGTTCACGGTTAAAAGAATAACGTTCAATCGAACGCCGCGCCTCATGCTCCGGAAGAAAGGTGCGCGCAAGATGCGTAAACAGCAGATACAAATGCATTTTGATCATGAGTTGATAGGCCGGACGTTTGGCGCGGTATTCCTCCATGGTCTGCTCAAGTAGCGAATAATAAGCGATGCAAGCAGGGTCCTGCTTAGCCGGCCAAACCGGGAAACGATAGTGACCTTCAAGAAAGGGAGCTACAATCTTCAAATGCATAGGGTCGCGCGCCCAATCGTTAAAGAGGGCACTATTAAAGACAATTGCAGTATGCTGGATATCTCCGTTGCACGTACTGTACCCTACATGAAGACCGCCTGCTGGAACAAATAGCACATCTCCCTGCTCTACTTCATAGGGCTGGCTGTCAATATGAAAGATCGCCGTCCCCTTTTGCATAATAATAACTTCGAAATGCTCATGCCAATGCAGACCAATAATATTCTGATTTATAATTGCATTTGAGTATTGACTGTAAAATACGCAGAAAGGATAAGTCTTCTCCTCAAGTCTCGTTGATTCCCTCAGTTCCTTCGGATAGGTCACGGTTGATGCAACTCCCCAATATAAGACTAGTACTCCCCAATATTAACAGAGATTCGTCTAGAAGTCAGAGCTATACTGAGGATGTTCATCATTTAAACATAAAAAATTGGAGTGATCCTTACATGAGTCACGAAATTCGTATTGGTACATTAATAGGCGGAGGAGATGCGGTACTGGGAATTCCCAAAATCGCACAACACGGTTTTGAATCTTACAGCCTGACCTTCTGGCAAACCACGGGAACAACCGACCTCGTTGAGACGGCGAAAAGAGTTCGCGAGCTGGCGGATGAACACAATTTTGTTATATCGACAATTGGCGTATTCGGGAACCCGCTAACAGGTGGAGGCGATAATGCAGATACGCTAGCAAGCTGGGAGCGTCTGATTGACCATGCGCACCTCTTCGGTACGGATCTTGTTTCTGGGTTTACAGGGCGGATCGTTGGAGAACCCATTGACGCCTCGATGTCCAAATACGCTGAAGTATTTGGTGAACTATCCCGCAGAGCGGATGCACTTGGCGCTCGTATCGCTTTTGAGAACTGTGATATGGGCGGTACCTGGGCTTCAGGCGATTGGAACATTGCCCATAACCCTACAGCTTGGGAAATGATGTTTAATGCCCTGCCAGCTGACAACATCGGACTGCAATGGGAGCCTTGTCACCAAATGGTTAGCCTGATTGATCCCATCCCGCAATTGCGCAAATGGGCTAACAGGATATTCCATGTTCACGGCAAAGACGCAACTATCGCTTGGGATATTGTCAAGGAATATGGCATTCACGGACCCAAGCCTTTTGCCTGGCACCGTACCCCGGGGTTTGGCGATACCAACTGGGCAGACATCATTACGATTTTGCGCCAAGCGGGCTATAAAGGAAACATCGATATCGAAGGCTGGCATGATCCGGTTTACAAGGATGAACTGGAAATGACAGGACAAGTCCATGCGCTTAACTACCTAAAGCAATGCCGCGGCGGTCAATTTATTCCAAACCCACGTTGATTTGATTGAAATGAATGAGTTTCCATAGCGCTAGAATAAAGTGAGGTGCCTTAGCATGACGATTAAATATAAGGTTGCTGTTGCAGGCTGCGGCAGTATGGCTCATACCTGGGTCGAATATGCCCAAAAACGCCCCGATATTGAGATTGTTGCCTTGATCGATATCCATTTAGCGACCGCCCAAGCCATGGCTGCGAAGCATGAATTGACTTGTTTAACCTGCACCAGTCTGGAGGAAGCCCTTCAGCAGACGGAGGTAAATCTTGTATTTGATGTTACCGTTCCGGCGAGTCACCACGCCATTAGCACAGCTGCAATGCAAGCCGGATGCGATGTTTTTGCAGAGAAACCGCTCGCAAATTCGATGGATGAATGCAATGACATAGTACGGGTCATGGAGCTGACAGGACAGGTGCATTCGGTTATGCAGAATCGCCGCTTCGATCCCCGGATGCGCTCGCTGCGTAAGCTGATTGATACAGGTACGATCGGCAAGCCTGGTTATGCGGGTGCTGACTTCTTCCTCGGGCCACATTTTGGTGGTTTTCGCGATGTGATGGATAGTCCGTTGCTGCTTGATATGGCGATTCATACCTTCGATCAGGCGAGAATGATTCTAAACGCCGATCCCGTATCTGTTTACTGCCATGAATTTTCTCCTGCTGGCTCTTGGTATGCCGGGAATGCCTCAGCGATCTGCATTTTTGAAATGTCTAACGGTTCGGTCTTCTGTTATCGCGGCTCTTGGTGCGCTGAGGGTGTTCCCACCCCCTGGGAAGGGGAATGGCGCATTACTGGCGAGCAGGGCACAGCCATATGGGATGGCAAAGGCTTCCCTTATGCTGAGGTAGTCTCAACTGGTGACCAAACCGGAAAATTCTTCTATGACTATACACGAGTTGAAGGCGAAGCTTTGGAGTTAAGCAGTACATACCATCATGGCTGCCTCGACGAGATGTTTACGGCCTTGGAGGAACAACGCCCTGCAGAAACCGACTGCAGAGACAACCGCTTCAGTATGGCGATGGTTTTTGCTGCCGTTGAAAGTGCACGAACTGCCGCCAAAGTGAACATTGCTGAGTTCATCGGGTTCTAGGGTGTCTTTATAATCGAGTCTGAAGTCTGAAGCTAAAGTAAAAGACGGTTGGAACAGGAATAATTCCTGTCCAACCGTCTTTCTACACATAGCTCTGTTCATCATTTTCTTATTTTCTATGTTTTGTTGAGGAAATTACCTCTTATCATTAGGCTATTTCTGTCCTCCAAACACCCCACCGTGTCGACCAGGACCACCTTCACCATGTCCTTTACCACCCATACCCTTCATACCTTCCATGCCTTCCATACCTTCCATACCCTTCATGCCTTTCATACCCTCTTTAGGCATAAATGTGCCATTTACAAACGCAGTCACTCTGCTAGAAAGCTCTGCTTTTATTTCATCATATTGTGCTTGTGTAAGCGCACCATCAGCCAACTTCTTATCAAGCATCGCAGTCCATGTTTTTGTAATCTGTGCAGTAACCGCCGCTACTGTAACATTCTTCTCTTTGGCAAGGGCAGCTAGTGATGTCCCCTCACGCAAAGCCAAATGCAATTCATCGACTGACATCTTAAGTAATGTAGCTAGATCGGCATTCCCCATCATCGGGCCAAATCCAAATCCGCCGCGCATGCCTGGTCCTTTTCCCATGTGCATATCATTTACGATAGCCGTCACACAGCTCGCAATCTTGACCTTCATGGCGTCGTATTGCGTCTGAGTAAGGGTTCCATCCGCCAATTGCTTATCAAGCGCTGCCGTAATTACCTTCTCACCCAAAGTGATAATGGATTGCACGGTTACCTTCTTCTCTTCTGCAATCGTCGCTAAGGATTTTCCAGCCTTAAGCTGTGCATTAAGCTCATCTACCGTTAGACCAAGAAGACTGGCTATCTCCGCACTTTTATAAAGCGTTGCTTCTAAATCATTCGGTCCCAGAACACCGTAACCCAATTTACCGTGTAGGTCACCCTTTAAGCCTTTGTTATTGTGAATACCTTTTACCATATCGCTAGCCATCGCTGCAATTTTCGCCTTCATCATGTCATACTGCTCTTGGGTGATTTTCTGATCCTTCAGTTGTTGATCCAGTTTCACGGTTAGGGCTTTCGTCTCCAGGTCGATCAGCTTCTGCACCTCGATCCCCTTCTCACCCGCTAGATCGGCTAAAGATTTACCAGACTTAAGGGCCGTCTTCAGTTCGTCCGCAGTCATGCCAAGAAGTTTAGCGACCTCTGAGTCATTCCATACGGCATGGATGGGGGCTTTGCCTTTGAAATGGCTAGCCAGCTTCTGGACTGCTTCTGCAGCATTCGCATCCTTTGCGACCCAAGCTCCACTTCCCAATGTTAGGGCTAGAGCTAGCGCACCCGCTACTACGATTTTGCTATTCATTCTTG
>JACMJI010000104.1 GCA_014380705.1 Gorillibacterium sp.
CATATTCGTGCTCCATTACCTTATCCTCTGCATAGGAAGTAAAGCCTTCATCCAGCCAAGCTTCCTCAAACTCATTGGAAGCAGCCATGCCATACCACCATTGATGTCCGATTTCATGGACGACCACCCGTTCAAGCTCAAGTCCTGGAGCTGCACTCGTCGCAGCCCAAGCGGTTATCAAGGTCGGGTATTCCATGCCTCCTGCTCCATTGCCTTTAGCCGGAGGGACGACTATAGATAAGGTGGAGTAAGGATAATCTCCATACCACTCACTGTAGCGCGTGAGGGCTTTCTTGGCAGCTTGGAAATAGCGGCTTTTTAATTCCTTATGGGCAGGGTCAAGATAAAGCTTGATCTTCACACCGGGGACTCCCGGGGCGGAGAACTTTTCTTCGTAATAAAGGAAGGAGGGTGATGCGGCCCAAGCAAAGTCATGCACATCATCAGCATAGAAGTGATAGTTTTTTCCCGTTTTATCCTCTACAGGAGGGGTAGTTGGAAACCCTGTTGCCGCTACTGTGTAGCCATTTGGGACCTTAATCAGAACATCGTAAATCCCAAAGTCAGCGTAAAACTCGGAATTTCCGTGGTATTGATGCAGATTCCATCCTTCCTCTTTTCGTTCCCGTACCCCTTTGGGCTCGTATACAGCAACTTTAGGGAACCACTGCCCTGCCATCACAAAATCATTTGCAAACCCCATCCGTGCATAGACTTGAGGGAGCTCAACCTTGAAATCCATGTGCAGGGTAACCTTTTGTCCCGGGTTGACCTCTTTAAGCAGCCTAATCTTCATCAGGGTACGATCATTTATATTCCCATCATCTGGACGGATGAACTCCGTAAGAGGAGTTAGGTCGTCTCCATGCTCTGTCATCACTGAAAGAAGCTTCATGCTACCTATGCTTTGAGCCGTTTTCTTGTCACCACGCAGCTTTCCACCTGATTCTTCATTAAAGGTCGTTTTATCCGACTCAAAAGCATTCGGGTAGAGATGCAGATAGATCTCTTTTACAGGTATTACTCCAGGATTCTCCCAGGTGACCGTCTGTTTGCCATGCAGTGTTTTTGTTTCGGAGTCTAGGGAAACAGAAATGTGGTATTCCACAATGCGCTTACTGAGAGAAGGAGCTTTAACTACACTGTTCTTGGTGCTTAGAGGGGCTGGGCTGGCTGCTGAATCAGAGGAACGAAGTCCCTTAGGTTTAGCAAGCAGGGGTGCAGGCTGCGTATGGGCGGGTCTCGGCTTCATTGCTGCTTGCGTGTAATTCACCTCGTTGGTCCGCAGCCACACTACCGTTATCCCAAAAACGAGCACCCCACAGGTGAGTAGTGCAAGCAGAACCCCATGGACGGATGGCTTGTTAAAGATGGGTTTCATTCGTTTCTTCCCCCCTGAATTCATCGGACAAACATCTACAGCATGTATATGTGGACAGGGGCAAGAATATTTCTGCCTACAATTCGAATGTTAAAGTTATTGGCAATTACCAAGGCGTATCCGGTAAAATAAGATCATTAGAGGTTTGGTGGAGGGGGATTGCAATGCGTACAGAGGGAGAAAGCAAAAAGCTCGCACTCAATATCGTGAGCAGCAAGGTAAATCACAAAGGCTTCGGGGCCGGATCCATTGACTTAAGCCAGGTATCGGCAGTCATCGTCGATGGTGAAGAGGCTTATGTGGATAATGGAGCGCTGCATGCCAAGAGTAAAATAGAAAAGGGTATCAAGTTCTCGCCAAATAAGGAGGATGTCCCTCATGGAAAGCGTTGCTTTATCGTTTGGGTAGCGGTTGACCGTATAGAAGAGGGAGCTTTCTATGGCGGGCTGACAGCTTGCGAGATGTTGGTGGATAACGAGGCAAGGAGGGGATGGAAGCTGCTTGCTGACCATGTGAATCGAATGGACAAAGCCATGAAGCGCCAAGTGCTTCTACATGACTTGAACACTCAGGAGAAGGCTGCTCTCAAAAAGGCATTGATAACATTTAATGGGGATTGGTGGGATCGTACACCAGAGGAAACAAAGAACGCTCTAGATTAAAATTAAAGCAGGCTAATGATATCATTCGTAGATTCACAAACATTTGTTTCCCCTAGAAAATGTTCCGCTGCATCAAGGATAAACGCCTGTCAGGCAATAAAAACCTCCGCCAAATGTACTTAGGCTAACAGTACATTCGATGGAGGTGTTTTTTAGTATCCCATCAATTTGGGTGATTCCATATGGTATAGCGATGCTGCTTTTATTCATCCCACCAATTTTTGAAGTCCTTCCACCAGGAGCTTTTGCCTTTCTCCTCTACGAGTGGAATGATTTCAGGTGCATCTGTGCAATATTCCGTAGGCTCGGTTCCAACGACGAAAGCTTCCAGCCGAGAATCGGGACAGCCTTGATTTGCGAGCTTTCCACTTTTTAAATCAACGTAAATACTAACCACTCCGTCTGGCACCTGAAATTGCTTTGGTGGAACTGCAGCCAGTGCATTTTCGGTGAACTCTGCAAAAATAGGTGCTGCCTTGTGTGCTTCTGCAGAGCTAATCGTTCGATCCCGGTCATAGCCTACCCATACGGCTGTAGATAGCTCGGGGGTAAACCCAACCATCCACGCATCTGCGTTGGTTGTCCCGGTTTTTCCGGCGGCGGGGCGCTTGATTAGGTCGGAGACGCGATAACCGGTACCGCCTTCTTCAAAGACACTTTCCATGAGGTGGGTTAGAACATAAGCTTGTGCGGGCTCGGCAACCTTCACCCGATTTGGTTGGGCTCGATAAATAACGTGGCCATTACTGTCCTCAATTCGCAGGATAGCTGTAGGCTCCACACGAATGCCGTTGTTTGCAATCGAGCCAAAGGCGGCAGCCATCTCAAATGGGCTTACTGGAAAAGTCCCGAGTGCCAAGGAAGGGAGTGGGGAAAGCTTACTTGTTATGCCCATTTTACGCGCAGTTTCAATAACTTTATCTGCCCCGATGTCCACAAGAGTATGAACCGCATAAATATTATTCGATTTGGAGATCGCCTCTCGCATGTCAAGTAGATCAAAGGTGTACTTGCTGCCAAAATTATCGGGATGATAGATCTCCTTGCCGTCATCGTAAGGGAAATCTGTCGGTTCATCCCGATAGGTAGTCAGCGGAGAGAAGTTCTGGCTAAGGGCGGTTAGGTAAACCACAGGTTTAAATGTGGAACCAGGCTGTCGCGTCGTTGTAAACACGCGGTTAAACTGGTTGGCTGCATAATTTTTGCCGCCGACCATTGCTTTTATATACCCGGTTCTTGGGTCAATGGATACAAGCGCCGCTTGCAGGTCCCCAGTTGTGCCAACTTGGCTGACTACAGCGGCCTCTGCGCTCCTCTGCGCGCGAAGATCAAGAGAGGTATATATTTTCAACCCTCCCGAATCATATAAAGGCTCACTGATCTTTAACTGATCGGTCACAATCGTGCGTATATAATCCCGGAAATAAGGAGCTTCAGCCCGCTTTCGACTATCTTCCTGAGGGACAATAAGAAGCGGCTCCGCAGCGGCTGCCAGCGACTCTGCTTTGGTGATGATGCCTTGATTGGCCATGGTACTTAGGATTAGCCTTTGACGGCTTTTGGCGTTATCCATATCAAGATAGGGTGAATAATACCGCGGACCCTTGGGTACCCCTGCAAGCAGGGCTGCTTCTGCTAGTGTTAGATCTTTAGCATCCTTGTTAAAGAACATTCGGGCTGCTGCTTGTGCGCCATAAGTAGAGTGACCGTAATAGATTTGATTTAGATATTGCTCAAGAATTTGCGCTTTGCTATATTGAAGCTCAATTTGGACGGCATAGACCGCTTCCTTAATCTTTCGAGTCCAAGTGCGTTCATGATTTAAATATAGGTTGCGTGCAAGCTGTTGGGTGATCGTACTGGCACCTTGGTCTTTGGACATCGTTTTTAAATCAATGGCAATTGCACGAGTTAAGCCGCGAAAGTCAATACCGGGATGCTCATAAAATCTGCGATCCTCAATCGCAATCGTAGCCTTGATTAAATAAGGAGAAAGATCTTCAAGATCCACGGGCTGCCGGTTCTGCCCGACACTCAAGGAATCGATCGGGTTTTCTGCAGAATCATAAATCATCGAGGTTTGAAGAAAGGAAGTGGCGGGTAAGGCTTGAGAACGAAGATAGAGCAGGGACAGCACAAGAAAAGCACCCATCACTAGCGCAAGCGAGAACAGGAACATCATGATTCGTTTCAATCGCCTCAGAAAGCGAAGGAGCGAAGGCTCTTGTTTTTCCACTCTGCGCGTGGGACCATCGGTATCGTAGCCCATATATCGTTTCTCACCTCCCAGCTCTATCGCCGTAGTACATAGCTAGTCCAAACCAAGGATAAATAACTTTCGGTTTCCTTTGAGATTATGCTCTACGCTTGCAAAAGAAGAATTAGCCCTTGCACAATCCTATAAGTTTTATATGGGATATACCGCCTTTCTTATTAGTATGGAAAAAGTTGGAGTTCTATATTCAAGAACTGAAAAAAATCATTAAATAAACCCCAAGAGCATGCGTTAGCAACCATAAACAAGCTCTCTAATTATTTGAGCAGCATCGACAAAAATCGACATATGATATACGCTAGGTATGATAAAATAAGGCTAAGAACATCCGCATCAATGCGGGACGGGGAGGCTTTGTATGAGTTTATCGAAAACATTAAAGCTAGTTACGGGTTCCTTGGAATTGCTCCTTGGCATTCCATTTTTGGGCGCTATTATTGTGGTTGGATCGGGATATTCAGTGCTCTGGTTTATGCTCATCTTCCATATCGTTACATTGTTGATCTCACTTAGGGAGCGAGCTGGAGGAATCGGCAGTATTATTGGGATCGTTACCTCATGTCTAGCTTGGATCCCATTTGTAGGGATGTTTCTTCACCTGGTAACCGCAGCTGTTCTGCTGCTGGGTGGAATCGTAGCTTCGGACAACAATAGCAATAGAAGACCACGAAGAAACTATCTGCGCTAATTTAAAGCCCGGGAGGCAGAGTATACTGCTTTCCGGGCTTTAAAACTCTATTTCTCACACGGATATTGCCTTGACAAGGAGGATCTTTATGAACAACAAGAATAAAGTTAAACTAACCTTGAACAGCTGCAGCAATGAAGAAACAATCTGCCTCACTTATTTGGCCGATCGTTATGTGAAGGGAGTCAACCAGTACTTTCGTTATACTGAGGTTGAAGGAACAGGGCGGACGGTAACGCTGCTTAAAGTCGGACCGGAGGAGATTCGTGTTATTCGCCAAGGAGATATCGAATCGGAGCAGACCTTTGCTGTTGGGGAATTCCGTCCGGGGTTTTATCGAACGGAACAAGGAACCCTGCAGCTTTCAACTCAGACTAGCCTTGTGTCCGTCCATCTGGAGGAAGGACTTGGAACTGTAGAATGGGCTTACGAAATGCATCTCGCTGGTGAGTTTGTAGGGAAATATCAACTGGCTGTATTGATCGAAGAAGCTGGGCTGTGCTAGCTAACCCAGCTTCCTCGATCAGTAGCAGGCTCAGTTTCGCTTAGTAGCTGGATCAGTAGCAGGCTCAGTTTCGCTGATGCGTCCGGGGAAGTCCCTTTCTTAAGTAGCCGGGTAGGTATTGGTTAAGGGACAACCCCCCTCCGCTTGTC
>JACMJI010000105.1 GCA_014380705.1 Gorillibacterium sp.
GGGGACGAGCACATCAGCCCATCCGGCTTGGATGGCTAAGCGCTATCCCGATATTCTGCGTGTAGATTGGGAAGGAAATAAACGCAAATATGGTGGGAGGCATAATTCGTGTCCAAACAGTCCAACCTATCGAAGGTTTGCCCCTCTATTAGCAGGGAAACTGGCAGAACGATATAAAGATCACCCGAATTTACTTATATGGCATGTGAATAATGAGCTGGGTGGATACTGTTACTGCGATAACTGTGCTGCAGCCTTCCGCGTATGGCTGGAGAAGCGATATGGCACCCTGGATCATTTAAATAAAGCCTGGTATACATCATTTTGGGGCCATACGTTCTACGATTGGGATGAAATTGTTCCCCCTAACATGCTAAGCGAAGGCGTGTATTGGAACCACCAGCGGAGTAATCAGACAAGCATTTCGCTTGACTACTTCCGTTTTGGTTCGGATAGCATTCTGGAATGCTATAAGCTGGAGGTCGAGGCGATTCGTCGCCATTCATCGGACATTCCGATCACTACCAACTTTATGGGAACCTATAAAGAAATGAATTATTTTCAGTGGGCGCCCTATATAGATGTGATTTCTTGGGATAGCTATCCTGCGCCAAATCAGCCTCCAAGTATGAATGCAATGACGCATGACTTGATGCGCGGCTTGAAGGACGGACAGCCATTCATGCTCATGGAGCAAACACCGAGTGTGGCTAACTGGCAACCCTATTGCAAGCTCAAACGCCCAGGCGAAATGAAAAAATGGAGCTACCAAGCAATCGCTCATGGAGCAGATACGGTGATGTTCTTCCAACTACGCAAATCACTTGGCTCCTGCGAGAAGATGCATGGAGCGGTCATTGAACACGCGGGGCATGAGAATACGCGAGTGTTCAAGGAATGTATGGAGCTTGGGGAGGAACTGCTAAGACTCGGAGACCGATTCATCGATGCGAGGACGGAAGCTAGGGTCGGGATTTTATATGATTGGGAGGTTCGCTGGGCGGCGGAGCTGTCTAGTGGCCCAAGTAATGATCTCGACTACGTGAATGAAATACACAACTATTATGAGAGTCTCTACGATCTGCATATACCCGTTGATATGGTAGGCCTGCATTCAGATTTGGAAAAGTATGATATTATCCTTGCCCCCCTGATGTATATGATCAAGCCTGGCTTTGCAGCTAAAGTGGAGAATTTTGTGCAGCAGGGTGGGACATTCTTAACCACCTATTGCAGCGGCATCGTTAATGAAACGGATTTGGCTTTTGTAGGGGGTTACCCGGGCGAGCTGCGTCATGTACTTGGGATTTGGGCAGAGGAAGTGGATGCACTATATCCAGAGGAAACCAACGAAATCGTCATGAACGGGACGCTTGGCAATCTCCATGGGACATATAAATGTAATTTTCTCTGTGATTTGATCCACCCTGAAGGTGCAGAGGTCCTTGCAACCTATGGTTCAGATTTCTATCAAGGCATGCCTGCCTTGACGGTTAACCGTTTTGGCAAAGGGCAGGCCTGGTATGTCGCAACCCGTCCTGAGAAGACTTTTTTAGTAGAATTGCTCAGCAAAATCTGTGAGGATAAAGGAATTAAATCTTTAATTCCGCCTCAGCAGGGTATTGAAGTCACAAAACGAACAAAGAACGGTCAGTCGTATTTGTTTATCCTCAATCATAACAAGCATGCGGTAGTCGTGAAGACCAACTTGCCAACAACCATGGATTTAATCAGCGGCAACCCGGTTTCAGGATCATGTGAAATACAAGCTCAAGGCGTCGTCGTTCTCCAATGCGAGTAGCGAATCGGTAAAATAATGAAATAAATACAAGTTTTATTGGTTTTCGCATACATTTTGTTGGATTCTATAATAGTAAAATGCCCTTCCAAAAGATAATCTTATGCCAAAGAAAAAAGGTGAGCCTGCGGATCACCTTTTTTCTTTCTCTACATCGATTCTAAAAAAATTGAAAAGGAGAGGATTTAATTGATTTTTTCTAAACGAATGAAGCAAAAATGGATCTCCATGAGCTTGGCTTTTGTATTGGGTTGTAGTCTGATTCTGTTTACCAGTCCTCGTTATGCAATCGCTTCCACGGTAACAGGAACGATTAATTGGGGAAGCGCCACGGGTAAATATGCTGGCGATTACACCTATGGTTTGAATATTTTTCAGGCTCAGGAAACGGGCGTCGCTTCTAATACTGATTATAAGAATAATGTCGCTTACATGAAGCCTGGAATGATTCGATACCACCGAGCGGATATGATGAGCGATTCCACAACAACGCCGGGGTTAGTCCTAAATCCGACGGGGTCCAACTATTCATGGGATGTAAATAAAATTAACGGTATATTGACACAAACATTTTCCAATAACCCTGTGCGCATGATCAACATAGCCAATTGGCCCGCCTACATGGATGATGGTACGGGAAAGCTCCGTACAGACATGTACAATGCTTATGCTGCGTTTTGCGCCCAATTAGTGCAAATCGTCAACATCAATCAAAATCATAATGTGCAATATTGGGAGATTACCAATGAAAAGGATGATGCTTACGCGAATAACATGATTGAACTGGCAAACCTATACAAACAAGTATATGATGCCATGCGCGCAAAGAGCTCCACAATCAAAATCGGCGGTCCATCATTTGCCCGTCCGGATTTAACGAGCCGCGTCTCTACATTTATCGCCAATAGTCACCAGAAATTGGACTTTGTCTCCTTCCATACTTATGTGAGTGGCAGCAGCAGCGATAGCAATGCTGTCATTTGGGACCGTGCACAAGGGCTTGGTGGACACACAACAGATTTCAAAAATATTATCTCACAATATACAACAAGAAATATCGAGGTTTTCCATGATGAGTTTAATATTAGCTGGAATCCACCCGAAAACCGAATGAATAATGAAATTGGCATGATCTTCGATGCGTTGACGGTGATGTCCGCTGCAAAGGCGGGGGCTTCCGGCACGATGGCGTGGAATGAGGCAGATGGTTGGTACGGCAAGCTGGAGGGATGGGCGCCTTATAACAAACGGGGATCAGCTCATCTTTACAGTATCTTGAATTCAGACATGAAGGGGGATATCGTAACAAATTCCGTTAGTGATGCAACTAAGGTTGATTTGATGGCAGTGAAAACGGGCAGTTGGAAAAAAACCATGCTCGTCAACCGTTCCGGCTCAGATCAAACGGTACAATTAAACATGAGCGGCTGGAGTACAACCATTCCAGGCAATACGTTGTTCACGGTCAAGCGTGTGTTTAACTGGGGTGTTTCGTATGAAAATGTTCGTTATGATGTGCTAACCTCAAGCGGGGGTTTCAACCTATGGAATAACTCTGTGGCTGTCCTTGTGCTTGATGAGAATAACAAGCAGTATGATCTTTCTAATCCCGTAAAGAATGACAAGTTTGAAGATGGATTGAATTTCTGGAGCACTTCAGGGACTAACCTAGAGGCGGATTACACAGAATCTTGGGCTGGGTTTGAAGGAAACCATCTGACTCACTGGAAGAATGCTGCCTATAACGTATATACCTATCAAACGGTAACAGGATTAACGAATGGAACCTACACACTTCGAGCTAAGATCAGTTCAAGTGGCGGGCAAAGTACGGCAAGAGTGGAGGCCAATAACTTTGGTGGCACCAATAAATCAGTCAATATTCCAGGAACCGGCACCTATTCATGGCAGGATATCACGATTTCAAATATCCAAGTTAGCAACAATCAGCTTGAGATTGGTTTTCGTTCCTCCGCCAGCGCCAATCAATGGTTGTATGCTGACAATGTAGAACTAATTAAAAACTAACATATCGAGCATTTGTAAAAACTCTGGTTTCCGCAGGAATCGGAGCCTACTTGATGATCCACATTAGAGTGAATAGATAGGGAGGATAATTAAATGGTTGTAAAAAATTTTTTGACTCGTTTTCTCATTATCGCAATGGTCGCAAGCTCATTCTTTACCATGCCCGCAGCGATATATGCCGCAAATCCTAATTTGGCGCAGAATGGTGGATTCGAAACGCATCAGACCATAGATGCGACAACAACACCCTGGAATGGAGACGGAATGCTGAGCATTGTTGATCATGATTTCCGTAGTGGGTCAAATGCCGCACAAATAGAAGTGACAAACGGCACAACGGTGAGCTTAAAGCAAGAGATTGAACTAGCCAGGGACCAACAGGACGTTAACGTAGAGTTCTTTGTTAAAACGATGAATATCGAGGCGGGTAAGGGGTATGCCTTTTTAAGATTTTATAGACCCGATGGCAGCCACTGGGATGAGAATGGTACGGGTCACGGAGTGTTTTTTGGAGAAAATGCGGACTATATCAAGTTAACTTTTAAAGATTATCCTTGGGAATCGACTAGGGTTGAAATGGTTATTACTGCTGCAGTGGAGGCTGGGCAGCCTGATGGAATCGTATATGTGGATGATGTATCTGTATTTCAGAATTTTGAGGCTCCATCCAACTTGGATACTTCTGATATAAGCCAGACCAGTATCAGCTTGACTTGGAATGCGCCAAATAATGGGAATGTAATGGTGGGTTATGCTGTATATCAAGAAGGAGTACCCACACCCGTTGCAGAAACGATAGATACCAATGCGACGATAACGGGTCTATCCCCCAATACGCAGTATACATTTAGCGTTTATTCCGTTGCGAACGATGGAAGCTTATCGGAGCCGTCGGTTATCACCAAAACAACATTGGCAGAGGGTCAATCCCATACAGTATTTACTAAACTTAGTGGAACTGTATTTGGGACAGAGCCCGCCTACAGTCCGGACTCTACCTATCATAAGGTATTTGATAGAAACACGAATACTTTCTTTGATTTTAATGAGGGATCAGGAGGATATGCCGGAATTAA
>JACMJI010000012.1 GCA_014380705.1 Gorillibacterium sp.
ATCTAGAAGAAAATAAGGCTTCACGTAGCGCCCCATATTCGCCATAACGGTATTCTCGGTAATAGATAAAACTGGAAAAATCCCCGTTGCTCGTCTTTCTTCCGTCAGAAGAGCAATTTTATTCTTAATCGCATCCCCCGGCGATTTGATAGCAATTTTTTTGCCATTGAGGGTAATGCTGCCGGAAGCAACAGCACGCATTCCGAATAGAGACTCAACTAATTCAGTCCTTTGCGCGCCAACGAGACCACCAACGCCAAGAATTTCCCCTTTGCGCAGCTCAAACGATACGTTTCTAAATGATTTCTCAATAGGAGAGGTAAGACGATCCACTTTTAAAATCGCTTCGCCAGGCACATTACTGCGTTCAGGAAAACGATGCGTCATGTCCCGACCAACCATTCGGGAGATAATGAGGTCTGTGGTAAGCTCTCCGGCTTCCCAAGTGCCGATGTATTTGCCGTCACGCATAATGGTTACATCGTCAGAGATCTCAAGAATCTCTTCCATTTTGTGAGATATATAGATGATGGAGCACCCACGCTTGCGCAAGCTGCGAATGATCTTAAACAGGAGCTCAACTTCATTGCCTGTTAAAGAAGATGTAGGTTCGTCCATCACGATGATCTTCGAGTGGAAAGAAACTGCTTTGGCAATTTCCAAGGATTGCACTTTGGAGACAGATAAAGTTCCCACAAGTGTGTTTGGATTGATATCTAGCTCGAGTTCCTCAAATAATGCTTTCGAATCCCGAAACATCTTCTTATGGTCAATAAACTGAAAAGGCCAAAAGCCCCGTACTGGAAAACGCCCAAGCCATAAGTTCTCCATTACACTGCGAAAGGGCACAGGATGTAGCTCCTGATGAATCATTGAAATCCCGTTATTGAGTGCATCTTTGGAATTTAAGATGGTAACGGGGCTGCCATTTAGAAAAATTTCCCCTGCATCGGGCTTGTAAATACCGAACAGGCACTTCATGAGCGTTGATTTTCCTGCTCCGTTCTCTCCCATCAGGGCGTGGACGGTTCCCGGTCGAACCTTCAGGGTTACTCCATCAAGCGCCTTGACGCCAGGGAATTCTTTGGTGATGTTGCTCATCACAAGCTGATATTCGTTATCTTTCATGGTTTCGCCCCCTTACATATCAAAAACAAGGGTGCAACGTACGCGTACATTGCGCCCTTGTCTCCTGTAAATCCATTACTTCGCGTCTTGAATATTTTCCTTGGTGATCTTCTTGTAGGAGATCCACACGTATTGGTTGTCAGTGATGTCGTAGCCTGTGTTTGCCTTCGTTGGAATCTCGCCTTTAGCAAGAGCATTAGCCAACTGAAGTGTTGCAGCACCTTGGTTTTTAGCATCATTTAGTACGGTACCGAGCAGTGTTCCATCTTGCAGCGCCTGCGTTGCAGGAGCCGTTGCATCTACACCGACAACCGGCATAAATTTATTGTCTTTGAAGTAACCAGCCGCTTTCAATGCTTCGATCGCACCGAGAGCCATGTCATCGTTATTGGCAAGAACGGCTTCAATTGCATTTCCTTTAGAAGCTAGGAAAGCAGCCATTTTCTCTTGGCCTTTTACACGATCCCACATTGCTGTATCTTCAGCGACTTTTTCAACTTTAATTCCAGCATCCTCGATTGCCTTAATGGAATACGTCGTACGCATTTCAGCATCTTGGTGTCCTGGTTCGCCTTTAAGCATTACGTATTGCAAAATGCCATCTTTGTTACGGTCTGCTTCTGGGTGAGCTTTCCAGTAATCAGCAATGATCTGACCGGACATGACACCGGACTCTTCTGCTTTAGCACCTACATAATAAACTTTATCCCATTTTTTCATATCTTCTGGCGTGGGTTCACGGTTAAAAAATACAACTGGAATGTTTGCTGTTTTAGCTTTGCCGATAATAACACCAGCGGCGGTACGGTCAACGGGGTTGATTGCGAGTGCATTCACTTTTTTGCTGATGAATTGGTCAACTTTATCATTTTGTGTAGGTTGCGCATTTTGGCTATCTACGATTTCAACCTTTGCTTTATCCTTTGCTGCGTCTGAGATCGCGTTACGTACGCCAGTCATAAAGGTATCGTCAAATTTATAAATAGCTACCCCAATCGTCTTCAAACTTCCAGCTGCTCCATTGTCGTCTTTCTTAGCACAACCTGCACCTAAGCTTGCCAAAAGTGCGCCTGCTGTTACTACGGCTAATAATTTTTTCATTAAAAAAGCCTCCCTTTTTTTATAACTCACACCAGTTTGCCAACACCCTTATTATGGGTTAGGTCCAAGAAAATATACCGGATAGGTATTCCCTACAAACTTATTATGGGTCATAGGCTTAAGAAATCGAATGTAAAATACTCATCTGTTCTATCAAAATTCTCATCAAAAAAACAACGCATGGCATCTAAGGCGCCACGCGTTGATCTTTAGGGAAATTATTTTACCAAAGGAAAGAGTCGTTTCTGATTTTCCTTCCAGAACATGTTGTCCAAATCGATGGTAGTGGATTCGGTATCCATCCGTAAGGGCACAGCTTTTCGGGCTGCCGCGAGAGCAGCATACTTAATTCCGAGATAGCCCATGCTGTAGGGGTTCTGGATGATAGAAGCCTGAATGGTACCCTCCTGCAGCAGTTCCAATGCCTCAGGTGTATGATCGAAGGTGACAAGCTTTACCGTACCCCGTAAACCCATTTGTCGCAATTCCTCCGCTACGCCAATGGAGGCCTCGGTGTTCATCGCAATAATTCCGTCAATTGGTTTGCTGTCTTCAAGCCAATTGTGTACGGTACGGCCAATAAGCTTGGGATCAGCCTCTATATACTTAGTATCTACCACTGTAACCTGCGGATAACTTGTAAAAAGGTCTGCAATTCCAGTTTCCCTTTGAACCGTATTGCGGTCGCGCTTTTTTGTGCCCAGAATAGCGATCCGTGGAGATGGGGTAGTCGTAAACTCAAGCATTTTTTGACCCGCTTTTCGGCCAGCCTCATAATTGTCGGTACCAATAAAGCTTTTTATTTCGGGAGAATTGACCTCGGAGTCGATGGTGATAACGGGGATGCCCCGGCGAGTTGCTTCCTCCGCCACCTCTGCTAAGGCATCATAGTCATTACCCGCTAAAACCAATGCACGAATCGGGCTGTCGAGTACCTGCCGAACTAACTCGATCTGACCATTCGCATCTGTCTCATTGCCAGGCGCATTAAATATCAGACTTACATTAAATTCTTTCGCGGCTGCGTCGGCCCCCATCTTGACTGTTTTCCAATAGTCGCCTTCATTGGTTGATAGGATGAGGGCAATGTTGGATTTTGCCGACTCTTGGCTCAAGTCAATATCTCGTGAGCAGGCCGTTAAGGAAAGAATGAGTGTCAAATAGAGCATGATCTTCTTGAAGCCTTTCATTCTAATTCCTCCTTGACTAAGGGAATGCGAATGGATACTCGAGTACCCTCCTCTAGCTCACTTTCGATCTGAAGACCATAGGGCTGACCATAGTATAAGCGGATGCGTTCACTAACGTTTCTCAAGCCAACGCCTGAGCCATCTTCGCTCGAAGCCTCACCATTTAAAATATTCTCGAGACGCTTAGGTGAAATGCCAACGCCATTATCTTCTATTAGCAAGAGAAGTGCCTCCCCTTCAACCCTTGCGGTAATGCGAATCAGTCCTTCATCGGCCATTTGTTCCACTCCATGGTGGAGAGAGTTCTCGACAATGGGTTGGAGAATCAGCTTCAGGGTTTGATAGGAAAGTGCTTCGTCCATAACATCGATTTCAAAGCGGAATTTATCCTTGAAACGCATCTGCTGGATAATGAGGTAATTGCGGACATGCTCTAGCTCTTCCCGCACGGAGATCACATTTTTGCCACGGCTAAGACTGATACGAAACAGCTTCGACAGAGAAGTAATCGTAGTGATGACTTCGTCGTTTTTGCCGCTCCCAACCATGCGTACAACGGAGTTAAGGGTATTGTACAGAAAGTGTGGATTAATTTGCGCCTGAAGCACCTCAAGCTCACTCTTTCTTTTCGCCTCCTGCTCGTGGATAATCTGTTCCATTAACTCTCGAATGCGGGCGATCATCGCATTGAAACGAATGGAGAGCTGTTCGACCTCAAAGGCTCCTCTGATCTCCATGCTGGTACTGAAATCGCCCTTTTCTACTCTTCTCATCGTCTTTTCCAATCGCCTAATCGGCTTGGTGATTTCTGCGGATAGGTAAAAGGAGACCAGCAAGATGAAGCCCGCAAAAAAGGCAAGCACCCAAACAATAAAAAGACTCAGCCCTTTTCTCGATGTCTTTATCTCGTCCATGTAGGAGACACCGACAATTTTCCAGCCTACGTCCGTAACCCATTGAACACTAATAAGACGGGGTTCTCCATCCAGCTCATCCTTAAAGCTTCCATAGGAATAGTTAAGCGCGCGCTCTACATTTTCACGTTTTAAATTAAGATAGATTAATTGCTGTTGGGGGTGATAAATCAGGTTGCCAACCGGATCAAGCAGATAGACATAACCCCTTTTGCCAAGGCTTACTCGGCGGCAAAGCTCATCAATAATTCGAAAATTCACATCTATAAGCAAGATGCCTTTCACGGTTTGGCCACCTTGGGTGAATTCTACCCCCTTACTCATGGATACCACCCATGGATACTGACCCTTGAACAGATTCTGAATGTGGGGTGCGGATACGGTAAGCTGACCCGGATGCTTCATCGCTAGATCAAACCAGCTCTGTTCGATCAGATGCGTATTGGCTCGTAAGTCAGCATAGGGAACCCCGGCGACCAAGTCACCCGCAGCACTAAAAATCCCTAAAGAAACAATATCATGGCGAGTCGCGGTAATCGTCCTCAAATCTTTAGCGAGCTCTGTACTAAGGATGGTTGGACTACCACTGATCTTCTCATCTGCCAGATCAAATAGGTTGGCAATCTCGCTAAAGTAGTTTTCTAGGTTGAAATTAACCTGCTGAATAATTTGCTGTGTGGTTAAAGCCGCATTCTGCTCGGCTGTACGTGAAAACTTGCTATAGAGTACAGCTCCGGCAAGGAACATCATCAGTACGGTAAGGGTTAATGAAATAGCAAATATCCGCTGGATGTTTTTGGTTTTAAGTGATTTTATCCAACTATTAAAGAAGGAGAAACGATTCCTTAGGGGATGGCGTTTCATGAACGATCCCCACTCACGCTGCTGCGATATTCCTTCGGAGAGATTCCACAAACCTTTTTAAAACAGAAGCTAAAATAGTTTGGATCAACAAAGCCAACCTTATCGGCAATTTCAAAAGCTTTCAGATCGGTAGATTGAAGGAGGTCCTTGGCGACATCCATCCGTAGCTGCATCAGATAGTTGACAAAGGTCGTTTTCGTTTCTTTCTTGAAAATGGTGCTGAAATACCCGCTGCTGATATGCAGGTGGCTGCAGATCATGTTGATCGAGATATCATTCTCATGGTAATGAGCGTGAGTATAGGCTTTAGCCTCATTGACTAGGTTCTTATAGGAGAATTGCCGATCACTGACAATGCTGCTATGGATTTTGGTGCAGAGGGCTGTGATCCAGTTTTGAGTTTCTTGCAGGCTAGAGAAGCGGTGGAGCTCGGCGAAAAGTAGAAAGTTCTCACCAAAAACATGATCCGTGTCGAGATCGGCATCCTTGCAGACCTTAAGAATAGCCGTAAGCATCTCAACAAGATAAATTTGATAATCCGCAAAAGAAACAGCCGCTTCCGCGATCGCATGGAACATGCTTTCCACAGTTTCCTTAATCTCTGTCAGGGTACCGACCTTTAGCGAACGAATGAGCGATTGCTGGTTGAACTCATCGAAACGAACCCGCTCGACCATTCGTTTTTCAACATCATTGATCCAGATGACCCGGTTGCTTCCGTGCAAGAGTCGGTAATCAAGCGCCAGCACCGCATCCTCGTAGGAGTACTTAAAATCAGTGACGCTTCCGCGAACCGTACCAACGCCAATTGTAACCGTGAGTTTAAGGTAACGCTCCACGCTCTGCCGTATCTTGTTTAGGATAGGCAGGGTTGTATCGGTCAATACTTCCTGATCAGGTTCATGGGTCACAGTAAGCAACACGACCCGATCATTATGAATAAACGGGATACCAAGCTTGTACTCTGCAGCGATCTCCTCGGTTATGTTTAAGACAGCAAACAATTGCAGCTCCTTGTCAGCAGAATCCTTCAGGGAACCAGAGGATAGTGGGGTCGTACTGAGAAGCCCGTCCCCTTGGAAGGTCGCCTCTGCCCTAGGAGAATCAACACTGATCACGGAAGCAACAAAGCCATTGCCCGCAAGCGGCAACTCGTAGAGTGCTGATTTATCCTCAATGTCACGCCGGGAAAGCTGCCGGGTAACAAGGGAAATGAGGAAATTTTCCTTAAGGACAGGAAGGCTTTTGCGGTAATGTTCCTGCAATACCTGCATGTCTTCCCTCCGAGCACTTTCATGGATAAGACGTTCCTTGACCTTGATTAGGGCTTGAACCAGTTCATTGGAGGTAAAGGGTTTTAAAACATACTCATCAATAAGAAGCTTGACCGCCTTTTGGGCGTATTCAAACTCATCAAAGCCAGTCAGAATGACGATCCTTACCGCAGGATAGCGATCCTTGATCCAAGCCGACAGTTCGAGCCCATCCATAAATGGCATTTTTATATCGGTTACAACAACATCCGGCACATGCCGCTCAATCATTTCCGTTGCTTCCTTGCCATTTTCCGCTACGCCGATAACCTCAAAGCCCAAAGCAAGCCAGTCAATTTCGCGACGGACACCTTCACGGACATTTTCTTCATCGTCAATAAGAATTAATTTGTACAATCTAATTCACCTCAGTAAAGAATCGGGTAGCCCTACGAACAATTATTCTTTTACTTCTTAATTTTATTGCGTTATTCTTTCATTGAAGCCATTTTTTGTAGAAAGGAATCATGCCTTAATGAGACGTTATTATCCCACACTCGTTATCCTCTTAACAGTCATCGCACTTTTATTGCGGCTTGCCTATGTCTGGACTACAGATACTCAAACCCTCTCTCATGATGAGCGGAACTATTCGGAGCAAGCTATTCGGCTTATTGAGCAAGGAGTATATTCCTACCTCAGTGACGAACCGAATGCCCGAGTAACTCCCGGCTACCCGCTGGTTGTCGCCGCCATATATAAAGCGGTTGGGTATAAGCCTCTTGACCGTGCGTTATTCGCTGTACGTATTCTCCAATGCATCCTTGGTGCCGTTGCTGTCATTCTGATGTATCTTCTGGGGCATGAGCTTTTTAACAAAGAAACCGGTATGCTAGCAGCAGTGCTCGTTGCCTTCTATCCAACCTACATATGGTCTCCCTGGCTGCTGACCACAGAGACGTTGTTTTTAACTGTTCTGCTTGGACTGCTGTATTATCAGGCGCGGATCCTTCGGACAAACCAGCTTCGCTATCATATGGCTGCTGGACTTCTCCTTGCCTTTGCTGTACTCATTCGTCCCAATGTCTTACCGCTTGCCGTTATTCCTTATGTGTTCCTCTGGTTCCGCGATCGTCGGTTATATGCTAGAGAAATAATGATTGGGATGCTTTCTTTTGCCAGTCTCATGCTGCCTTGGTGGATTCGCAATGCGCTGACCCTGCATGAATTTATTTTTACGGCTAAGGGCGGGGCGGGCAATCCCTTTCTTGCAGGAACAGATCCTTATTTCCGCGGGACCATTGATTGGGCAGAGGCACAGAAAGGCAATCAACTAAAGGAGGGGCTTCATCGGCTCAGTAAAGGCTTGCGAGAGGATCCGCTGCTGTGGATTCGTTGGTTCACAATCGGCAAATTTAGGGTCTTCTTCAAAACACCTCATCTGACACTGCCTTCACCCTTTGCGGCAATCTTTGTCTGGCTGCACCTGATATTTGCCTGGGTCGGCTGGATAAGCTTGTTGACTTTCCGTAACCGCTCTGTTCGCTTTCTTTGCGTCAGTCTTCTGGTCTTCCTTGGTATCCATATGATGTTTATTCCTGTAACACGCTATACCTACGGCATGTATCCATTTCTAATGCTGGGCTTCGCAAGTGCTGTTACTGGGATTTGGAATCGTTATTGGGATACGCGAACCCCGTTTAGAAAAGGCTACCTTTAAAACGGCATGGAAGTCTGCTAAGCAAGGATAAACGCCTGTCGGCGTCCTCTGGCGCCGTGCGTTTACCGATGCGGAATCAGAATGAACCTTATTTAATTTTTTATACATTCTGATATAGGAATAAAGACCTGACCCTCTCGCAAAAAGGTTCAGGTCTTCGTGGTTAAGCTTCTTCGTTATGTTGCACGCTGCTTGCTTCTGGTCGATCACCACCAAGCAGGACATCCAACGCTTTACTGTATTTTTTGAGTCGCTCTTTATCCTTTTCTGTCTTTTTCTTCACCCTGGATAGGTCCATGTTGTCCTGTAGATCATATACCTTAATGCGGCGGGCAACGGAATGATCTCTAATTCTTAGAATAAAGTCTTCATAGGATTCTTTCTTCCGGCGAGATAGGGCATCAACAGCTTGAACAATACGCTCTGAGAACCCCTCTTCTCTTAGTTTATCCAGCGTGAGCGTCGTATCTTCGATAGTATCATGCAGCATGGCAATGATCTGTTCTTCTTCATTAAAAGCTTTCAGCATCAAACGAATAGGATGAAAAATGTAGGGGTTTCCGCCCTTGTCAGTCTGTCCCTCATGATACTCCGTGGCCAGTATGATTGCTTTGGTTAAATTAGACATCGCTTAATCTCCACCTTTCTTTGTTTATATCTGTTTGTTGTGTCGTCGTTTGTTTGTTATTATTGTTACATATTTCTATACAAAAACAAGCTTTTTTTCGGTTGGAAAGTTATAATTTTAACACAGCCTTTACAATCAGGTGAAAGAACAAACAAAAAGTCTAACCAACGGGTGATGAATGTGAAAAAGGATGATATCTATCAGGAAACCTCGCGATACCTCAATCGAGACTTAAGCTGGATTGAGTTTAATCGGCGAGTGCTGGAGGAAGCGCAGGATGAGGAAACTCCCCTGCTGGAGAAGGGCAAATTTCTTGCGATCTCTGCTTCTAACCTAGACGAATTTATGAGTGTACGCGTTGCTGGACTGCGTGAATTGCAGAAAAGCGGCTATACGAAGAGAGATTTTACCGGATACACACCAGCTGGGCTGATCCGAAGAATCATGAAGCGGACGTCTCAGCTTGTGACCGAGCAGTATAAAACCTATCGTGATTTTAACCGCCAGCTTATCAAGGTCGGCGTCCGAATTCTAACCTGCCAAGAGCTAAATCAGACGCAGCAAAAAGTAATGGATCAATATTACCACGATATTGTCTATCCCGTATTAACGCCAATGGCTATCGACCAGGCAAGACCGTTTCCATTAGTTAACAGCTTGACGCTTTATTTGGCTGTAGTCCTGATTAAACATGACGATGTATCGGAACAGCCGCTGCATTTTGCCATTGTACGGGTTCCTTCTAATTTATCCCGACTCGTCCCTGTACCAAACAGGAGTAAGAATAAACGCAGCTTTATTCTATTAGAAGACTTGATTAAACAGCACATCGAAACCCTGTTCAGTGGCTACACGCCTGTTTCTGTCCACAACTTCCGACTAACACGAAACTCTGACCTGACGCTTGATGAAGAGGGGGCGGAGGATCTGCTGGAGGAGATTGAGAAGGGAGTGCGTAAACGGCGTTGGGGTGCTCCTGTCCGGCTTGAAGTGGAAAAGGATATACATCCCTATGCCCTTGAACAGCTCAATGAAGAATTCGAAATTGCCAATTCCGTTTTTGAGATTGAAGGACTGATGGATTTAAGCTGTCTAATGAAGCTTCCAGACATGCTGCGCGAACATAGCCATTTAAAGTTCTCAGAAACAAATCCAGTCTATCCAAAAGAATTGGTGGATGCGGAGTCGTTATTCGATGTGCTTAGTAAGCAGGATGTGCTGATCTATCACCCTTATGAATCCTTTGAAGCGGTGAATGACTTCATCTTAGAAGCGGCGGAGGACCCGCTGGTGCTGGCAATCAAGATTACACTTTACAGGGTGAGCGGGAACTCGCTATTGGTGCGAGCGCTCGAGCGCGCAGCAGAGGAAGGCAAGCAGGTAACGGTGGCTTTGGAGCTTAAGGCCCGATTTGACGAGGAACGCAATATTGCCTGGGCACGACGCCTAGAGAAAGCGGGCTGTCACGTCGTATACGGTTTAATTGGTTTAAAAACCCACGCCAAGATAACCCAAGTTGTTCGTCAAGAAGAAAAGGGGCTGCGCCGTTATATCCATGTAGGAACGGGCAATTATAATGAAAATACGGCCAAGCATTATACCGATGTCGGATTATTCACCTCGGACCCGGAGATCGGGGAGGATGTATCGACTCTTTTCAATGAAATTACCGGATACTCGGAAGTGCCAGAGTTAAAGAAACTTATTGCAGCCCCCAAATATATGCTCAAAGCTCTGTCAGAGCTCATTGAGCGAGAAACTGAGAATGCTAAATTGGGCAAGCCTGCGCATATCATCGCCAAGATTAATTCATTGTCCAATCAAGAGGTTATTGAGAAGCTGTACGCCGCCTCTCAAGCAGGGGTGCAGATTGACCTAATCGTTCGCGGGATTTGCTGCTTGCGACCTGGCGTACCTGGACTTAGTGAGAATATTACCGTTCGCAGCATTCTGGACCGTTATCTTGAGCACTCTAGGCTGCTCTATTTCGAAAACGGTGGTAAACATGAGGCATGGATATCAAGCGCCGATTGGATGACGCGAAACCTGACTCGCCGCATCGAAATCATGTGCCCTGTGAGCAGTCCCGCAACTCGTGACACCCTCATTGGTATCCTAAAGCTTCATATGAAGGATACAGTAAAGGCGCGTCATCTACAGCCGAGTGGCTTGTATACCTATCTTCCGGAAGGGACCGTTCCCTTTCGCAGCCAGTTTGTAGCCGCTAACATTAAGTCGTGGAAGAAGTCTCCCTGAGGATATAAAGGGAATAAAGCTAATAAGAATGTTTAAAAACACCCTCATCTGCTGATCGCCGAAGAGGGTGTTTTTACTATTTCATTCCGGACGCCGACAAGCGTTTATGCTTATTTTCGTACGGTTCCCGGTCCTCTTTCTGACTAATACCAAGGAATTTGTAGCACAGAGTCACAGGCAAACACCAATTGCGTTTACACGTTGGCGGCTCAAACCTGTATAATGAATGGATAACCAATGACTATTTTCTGGAAAATTGGCGAACTGGGAGGCATAACATGAAATTAAGCCAACTTTTTGGCATTATAGATATAGGATCCAACTCTGTCCGGATGGTCATCTATGAAGACGCAGGCGAGGGTATTCATCGGGTGGTCGAAGAGAGCAAGAAGACGATTCGTCTGATCGACAAAGTGACGCGCGAGGGGCAACTTCCCATTCAAGAGCTTCAGGACCTACTGGATACGCTGATTGAATTCCAAGTCCTGTGCAAGGGCTACAACACTGCGTTTATCCGTTCGGTAGCGACGGCAGCCATCCGTAATGCAATCAACTCGGAGGAAGTCGTTGCTTACCTGACTTCAATGACGGGGCTGACTATAGAGGTAGCGAGTGAACAAGACGAAGCTCGGTATGGCTTTATTGGGGTGCTAAACGCCATGGCTGTCACGGATGGCTTCTTGATCGATATTGGCGGTGGCAGCACCGAGATCTCACTTTTTCGCAATCGGTCCATCGTGCACACGGTCTCCTTTCCCTTTGGTGCGGTTAATACGGCCAAACGATACGCACCTGGTGGTGCTTCGGATGAAGCAAGCCTGCGGGATATTCGCGTCATGACGGAGGCGCTATTTGAGTGTGAACCATGGCTTAAAAAAAGCCCGGGTCTCCCTATGATCGGACTTGGGGGCACGATTCGTACACTTGCGAAGCTCGTTCAACGCAGGAGCAATCACTCCTTGCCCATCGCTCATAACTACCAGATGAGCTTGACAACGGTTCATGAAACCATAGAATTTCTTGCTGGCCTGCCGCTTAATCAACGGGTTAAGGTTGAAGGGCTTGCTGTGGATCGTGCAGATATTATCGTTCCTGGGCTGGTCATCCTGCAGAATGCTCTCCTCCATACTCAAGCCTCTCACAGTATTGTTAGTGGCGCGGGTCTGCGGGAAGGGGTGTATTACGAGACGGTTATGCCTGGCAAGCCATTTGTAGAAAATGTTCTTGAGCACAGCGTAGCTAACCTGCTGCGCAATGCTTCCTATCTGCCGGCGCGGCACACGGAACAGGTTCATCAAATTGCGATGCAGCTTTTCGATGGTCTACAGGATGTTCACAAGCTGGATAGCAGCTTGCGGGCATGTCTCTATGCAGCTTCCAAACTGTACAGAATCGGGACATCGATCAGCTATTACTGCTACCCTGTCCATACCTTTTACTTGATGACCAACGCACGGATAAATGGGCTAACACACCGAGAGATTGTGCTCTCCTCCTTGATCGCATCTTACACAGGCAAAAAAAAGACTCGGAAAGCCTTTTTGGTACACCAGGACTTGCTTACTCAAGCCGATTTATCAGCGGCTGTCGCGCTCGGATCCTTGCTGCAGCTTGCCGCAGCACTCGACAGCAGCCGCTCACAGCGGGTGCAGCAGATTAAGGTCCAGAGTAAAGGGGCGCCTACCTTTCAGCTTGTCTGCAGTGCCTACCCGCAATCGGAGCTTACTGCAGCCAAGACACTATCCGAAGATTTCCGTAAAGTCTGGCGTTTCCCTCTCGTCCTTACGGTTGCACCGTGAATTAGTTTAGTGCAGTTCATCCCACTTAGCCCAAATTTCGCGAGGGTTCAATTCGTAAATCTCCTTCTCGCGGTACATAAATTGATGCATAATCATTTCCCGACGTAGCGTAGCGTAATCCGCATAGTAGGTTTTCATAAAAGTGTTGATCTCCGCTTCGGGGTAAGATCTTCCCAACTCCAATCTTTCGGCCAAGGCCTCCAGAATGACTAGCTTCTTCTTGAGCTGAACGGGAATATGCTTTAATCGACCATCCGGTGTGAAAAAATTTCGGAGTACCGCGGACTTCCACTTCTCCTTAACCTCTGTTCCTCTCATCGCTTCCTCCTCTTCCTCCTCTGAAAGGATGGGCTTGTTGCTATTGCGGCAGATGAATTTAACCGTTTCATCTGCCCCTAACGCCAGAAAAGAGCCATTCAGCGAAAAATATACGGTATTCCGGTCCCTACGCTCATAAATTAGACTTGCTTCTCGCAGCTTGGCCGCGTGGTGAGTTATCGTCGGCGGGCTTACGCCCAACTTCTCAGCCAAGGCAAGACCGCTAAACTCGCCGGCTGCCAGCAAACAGAGGATGCGGATGCGGGTGGGATCGGATAAAGCTTTGTGATAAGTGACTAGTTTTTCTAATTGCATAGAATACACTCCTCTGAGCGAAAAACTTAGGTTTTTACGATTCGCGGTCAATTACAGCATAGTCGTAAGGTTTATGATGCTTATATTAACACAATCGTTTAATTAGTCAACTGTTTAATTAGTTTCTTGTTTAGTCATTTATTTTCCCAGAATAGACGGAGTATTGCGGAGAATTTGTTTCATCGGTTCCACTCGCAAAGGAAGGGTACCGACTTTTTGGTCAGAACTAAGCCTAAACCATGCGCTAACAATGCTCTGCGATAACCACTGCAATTCTTTGGCAGCTTATGGTAAGATGTTTAAGAATGTAGGTTTCGGAAGAGTTAACGGTGAATGAACATTGCAAAGTGATCGCACAAGTCTCAAGGAGGCACATAAAACCATGCGCAAAACGAAAATTGTCTGTACTATAGGTCCAGCTAGTCAATCAGCGGAAATGTTGAGGAAGATGATGGAGGCCGGGATGAATGTGGCCCGACTGAATGTTGCTCACGGAAACTTTGAAGAGCATGGAGCTCGCATCGTGAGCATTCGGCAGGCTGCACTGGAAACGAAGAAGACAGTGGCTATCATGCTGGATGTCAAAGGTCCTGAGGTTCGCATCGGGGCTGTACAGGATGGAACGGTTTTGCAACAGGGTGAGAGGATTTCTCTGACAACCGAAACGGTAGAAGGGAATGCCGAACGCGTTACAGTTACATATAAAGAGCTGACACAGGATGCCGTGCCGGGTCTAATCATCCTCATTGATGATGGACTTATTCGTCTTCAGGTGGAGAGTGTAAAAGGAACGGAAATAACCTGCATCGTCATCAATGGGGGCCTTTTAAAAAGCCGTAAGGGCGTTAACATCCCCGAGCTTAAGATCAACCTGCCAGGCGTGACGGAACGGGATGTCCAGTTTATTACCTTTGGCGTTGAGCATGGGGTGGATATTATCGCTGCCTCGTTTGTTCGCAAAGGGGCGGACATTCTGGAAATTCGCGAGCTGTTGCAGAAACTTGGAGCGCCTCACGTGAAGATTATCGCCAAAATTGAAGATCGTGAGGGTGTAGACCGACTGGATGAGATCCTTGAGGTTTCGGATGGAATTATGGTGGCACGTGGAGATATGGGCGTCAACCTGCGGACCGAGGAAGTTCCTATGGTCCAGAAGGATATTATCCGCAAATGCAACATTGCCGGCAAGCCAGTCATTACGGCGACCCATATGCTGGAATCCATGCAGTCCAATCCCCGACCTACTCGGGCGGAAGCGGGTGACGTCGCCAATGCCATTTGTGATGGCAGCGATGCAGTCATGCTATCGGGTGAGTCGGCTGCTGGCAAATACCCGTTAGAATCCGTTGACATTATGGCTCGGATTGCTGAGTACACTGAGGAGTCTCGCAAGCAGCTTATCCCTGAGCTGCCTTTTGCTGGGGGAATGGAAAATGTGACCGAGATCATTTGCCGAGGAGCAGTCCGCACCGCCCGTCAGATTGGTGCTGCTGCGATTATTGCCCCGACCATGAGTGGATTTTCCGCCCGGATGGCAGCGAAATATCGGCCGGACTGTCCGATCCTTGCACTTACACCCTCGGAGGAAGCCGTTGCTGGCTTATGCATGGTACAAGGTGTGATTGCGCTTAAATCAGAGGTCTTCCTTGACACGGACGAAATGATTGCCCAATCGATCAAGCAAGCTGTAAGTGTTGGCTATCTTAAGCCGGGCGACCTTGTTGTGATAACCGCTGGCGTTCCTGTTGGACGTGCAGGGGCAACCAACCTGATCAAGGTAGAACGCGTCCCGCAAGCAACAGAATTTGATTTCATTGATGCTGCTCTTCAGGGATAATACATCCTGAGCATGGGTTACGCTTGCTGCTACACGATCAGAACGATTAAAGCTTCACTTAATACTATGGAACCTTTCAACTAAATTTTTTAATCATGCCTCTGTCCTTGTGACAGGGGCTTTTTTGACTTTATCAGAAAGTATAAATATTAGGTAAGGTTCATTCTGATTCCGCATCGGTAAACGCACGGCGCCAAAGGACGCCGACAGGCGTTTATCCTTGATCGTCAGAAAGCAACTCTGATTCCGTATCGGTAAACACACTACGCCAAAAGACGCTGACTGGCAGTTAACCTTGCTACATCCGAATGCAGGTGTCGAAGGCAACTGGCAAACCAGGGCTAACTCTCATAGGTATGGGTGTGAATCTATCTGGACATGCTAGGAACTGTAGCAATCAATAGAGGGGTCGTCATCATGAGCAGCCTTGTTTTTACTGATCTAAAGAGCTCTTCCTCGGTCAAAAAGTGGCCTCTAAGCTCCAATCTATCATCGTATGTGAGTCAATTTGTATTTAATAGGTTTATATAGGTCAGAAGAGTTATGCACTTGATGTAAATAACTGTATAAAAGATCTACGCCATAAGCAAATGCTTGTCAACGGTAAAAAATCTCATATCCAATCTTTTGGGAGAAAAAAGCGCATACCCCCTGGAGGCTAATTTGGTTAACAGGAATTAGTCCTGTTAAATCGTTAAGGAGACCTCCGTTTCCTCCATTTAACAGGAGAACGTCCTGTTACTATAGGTAATTACGGCTAATAGGCTTAAAAAGCAACAAATTACCAGGAGGAAATCCTGTTAATTTGTTCCAGAGTAGAGCGCGAACCGAATTACCGTGAGGAAATCCTGTTAATTTGTTCCAGAGTAGAGTCCGTACCGAATTACCGGGAGGAAATCCTGTTCGTTTGCTCCGGGACAGTGTGTGCACCTGATCAGGTAACTGGCCAGTAGAGGGCAGTACTTTGGTTTTTCAA
>JACMJI010000106.1 GCA_014380705.1 Gorillibacterium sp.
GCTATAGAAACCATCCAAATGGCAGTTCGTACCGCTAAATTGACATCAGATAAATCAATTGAAGGTAACCAGGTAATTGATAAGGCAGTAAGCCAAATGAAGTCAATCAGCATGTCTGTTACAGGGTTAGCTGAATCCGTCAACGGCCTGGGTGAACGCTCAGAGGAAATCGGCAGGATTGTTGGGATGATAGCGGATATCGCCTCTCAGACGAACTTGCTTGCTCTAAACGCAGCTATTGAAGCGGCTCGTGCTGGTGAGCATGGAAGAGGGTTTGCGGTGGTGGCCGAAGAGGTACGCAAACTGGCCGAGCAATCAGCGAGTTCCAGCTCGCAAATCACTGAGCTTGTGCGTCTGATTCAGGGTGAAACTCGCGAGGTTTCCGCAACGATGAAGCATTCCTTAACAGAAGTAAATGAGGGGCTTATCAGCATTCAATCGGCTGGTTCCGGGTTCTACGAAATTAATCAATCGGTTGGAGATGTGACAACTCGTATTCAGGAAGTAGCTGAGCAGGTTCAGCTCATGTCTGCGGCAGTTTACAAATTGAGCGATACGATTGTCCTTATGGCCCATGTTGCTAAAGAGAACTCAGAAGGGACCCATACCGTCTCGGCTGCTACCGAAGAGCAATTAGCATCTATGGAAGAGATTGCGTCCTCATCATCTGCCCTTAGCGACATGGCGGAGGAGCTACAATTACTAACTAGTAAGTTTAAAGTCTAATTGGGTCTCCCATAAAGAATACTTATCACTCACTTATTTTTTTCACTGAAGCTCTGATGGTACTAAGGACGAGCAAGTGATAAAATAGAGGGATAAGGAGGCTATACAATTGACCCCAAATGATACCGAACCAAACACGCTCACACCTGAGCCAACTCAGCAAGAGAAACAAGAAGCATTAGAGAAAATACAAGCCATAGAGGCTTTGTTTAATCACCTAAAGGGCATATTAGTGCATAGCTTTAGCGATTATACGGTTGAAGGTCTGATTGGCCAGCATCCGATGTTTGGTCCATTATTCGTATTCTCTCTTACCCGTGAGGGGAAATCGTATGGCTGTGGTTTCTTTGTCAATGAAGTCGCTCGTGTTTTCCAAACGAATTCGGACCCGGAGCAGTGGCTTAGCTCTTTCTATGTGGATATGATCCGCACTGGAGAAAGTAAACCGCTCCCGGATTCTCCCAAGACGGAGGAAGAGAGAAACGCACTAATCGATAAAATAATCGTTCCTTATTGCGCGGAAAGTATTAGAAGCGAATTCCCAAATGAGTCCATGCATGTAGATCTAAGTATGAATGAACAGCTTGGTCCAGTGATTGAAGCCGGTTTCCCTTCAATTACGGAAGGATCTAATACAACCGGGCTACCATTGCCTTACATCTATGCATTATATTTGCTGAATCGCGATCCGGCGGAACCGATTATCGAAGCTTTGAATCAAATCTATGAGAAGCATGGCAAATAACTTGCCGTGATGGTTTGTACATTAATGATCGAACAATTGGAAACCCGTTAATTGATTGGCCGCCAAATAAAGCACATAGAGAAGACCTAAATAGATAGCGGATGTGACCAACGCATTGCGGCGGCCCTTCCGCTTTTTTTCGTCTTTCTCTTCATCCTCACGTTCTTCCTCTACATCGCATCTTGCGTAATGACGTATCATCTCATTTTGGTAATTAGGATGTTCTGTAATTCGTTTTTTGTCGATCATGATCTTGCTCTTGGTTTCCATAGTTTTGCAAGTCTCCCTTCATCAATAAATATGAGAAAATCCATAGGAATATGCTGGATTCTACTTGGGTTCTAGGAAAGTTACCATTCACTAGTAATAATGTTGCAATCCCATGAATTATATATAGGAATATGCTCCTATTATGCTTAAATATCCACTATTTAACTATTGTTTATGCTTTTTACGCATGTTATCTTAGTGAAGCAAGATAAAATTTGCCGAATCCGTTCTGATTAAGAACGGTACGGGGGACTTATTACTGGGGTGAATGTCTGCTTGATTTACGCAGACTAGGGAGATTACCTCCTCCCGAACCCGTCAACTAACCTCGGAGGCTCTAGGAGGAAATGAAATTGAATACTTTTATTAAGGCCGTCCTTTTATCGTCCGTCGTTTTTTTGTCCATGTCTTTAAATGTATCCCATGCTCAAGCAGCAGAAAGCCGCACGGTTAAGGTGCAAGTGAACGACGAACTTGTCCATTTTCCAGATGCACAGCCTTTTGTAGATAAGAGCAGCCGCACACAGATTCCTCTTCGTTTTGTCTCAGAGAAAATGGGTTATTCCATCCGTTCAGTTCCCGTTGGTAACCATGTAAAAATTACAATTCAGAATGACAATAACAAAGTTGTCCTCCAAACCGGCCAGAATCGGGCTTTAGTCAACGGGAAAATCGTAACCTTCGATACCAAAGCTATTGTAAAAAAAGGAAGAACCTATGTCCCTATTCGATTTATTGCAGAATCCTTAAAAACAGAAGTGAAATGGGATAGCAAAATTAATCTAGCAATTGTTAAATCGGACGATAAAAATCAAAAGCCGCTCTTATTTAACAAAAGGGTTAATCCAACAGTTGCCCCAACTAACAACAAATCTGCAGTTGTCCAAATCAACAACAATGGCCTTAAAGATGACGTGATTGGTAACGCTAAGAAATTTATGGGGGTTTCCTACAAATGGGGCGGGACGACACCTAAAGGGTTTGATTGCTCAGGTTTCGTGCAGTTTGTATACAATATGCAGAGTGTCACCCTTCCACGTACATCAAACGCGATGCTTAGCAGCAGTGGCTTAACGGTATTTAAACCTGAAGTTGGCGATCTTGTGTTCTTCTCCAGCAGCAAAAAGGCTCCGGCTACACATGTAGGTATTTATGTAGGCAACGGTAAATTCATCTCAGCTACTAGCTCAAGGGGAGTTCGAGTTGATTCGTTGACAGACGGTTATTGGGGCAATCGTTATTTTGCTGTCAAACGTGTTCTCTAGAAGATACATTTTTGAAAAGATACAGTTTAGTAAAGATATTTTTACTTAGTTCATGAACATTGGATATTGAAAATGGACGCACTTTCCCCAGTTAGGGAGCTGCGTCTTTTTGAATTTTTTTGGCAATAAGATAGTTGTGTATACGGCTATATGGAACGTGTTCACACCTATAATATACAAAAGCACTATATTTTCTTGTGCTAAAAAGGTAAGATTAATTTGATCTCTCTTAAAAGAACACCTGGTAGAGGAGGAAACCCGAATCATGTCCAAAACATACGATATTGCCGTGCTTGGTGGCGGCGTAGGTGGTTATACCGCAGCAATTCGGGCTGCAAAGCTCGGTATGAGCGTTGCTCTAGTGGAACGGGACAAGCTGGGCGGCACATGTCTGCATCGCGGCTGTATCCCAACGAAGGCTTTACTGCGGAGTGCTGAGGTTTATGCCGAATCCAAAAATGGCGGCGAATTTGGTGTCATTACTGATCACGTTTCCCTTGATATGACGCGTGTTCAGGCGCGGAAAGATAGCATTGTAGATAAGCTTCACAAGGGCGTACAGTATTTAATGAAGATAAACAAGATCGACGTATATAACGGAACAGGACGACTCATTGGTCCTTCCATTTTTTCACCTCGTTCGGGAAGTATTGCTTTTGAAGGTGCGAATGGTGAATCAGAGACGATTGTGTCCGGACATCTTATTCTAGCTACAGGTTCGCGTCCGCGTATGCTTGCGGGTCTCGTACCCGATGGTAAACGTATTTTACTAAGCGATGATGCCCTACACCTTGAAATACTGCCCAAATCGGTGATAATCGTTGGCGGTGGAGTGATAGGAGTGGAGTTCGCGTCGATGCTGTCTGATTTCGGTGTAGAGACAACAGTCATTGAATATGAGGATCGCTTGATCCCTTTAGAGGACGAGGAAATTTCACAAGAACTGCAAAAACGCTTTAAAAAGGACGGAATTCGCGTGGTAACAGGAGCCCGAGTGATTGCGGAATCCGTTAACGTAAGCGAAACAGGTGTTCATCTACTGGCAGAGCGAGCGGGAGAACAGCTGGAATACGCTGCAGACTTAGTGATTGTGGCGATTGGTCGTTTGGGGAATACAGAAGGCATTGGCTTGGAAAATACCGATATCACTCTTGAAAAAGGGTATATTAAAACCGATGGGTTCATGCAAACAGCAGTAAATCATATCTATGCTGTAGGCGATGTTAATGGAAGGATGCAGCTTGCCCATGCCGCAGCGCATCAAGCGGTAACGGCTATTGAACGAATCGCAGGGCTCAGTCCTCATTCCTTTGAAGCAAACCTGGTCCCTCGATGTATTTATACGCGTTTTCAAGTCGCAAGTTTGGGCTTGACTGAAAAACAAGCTGCTGCGCAGGGTAAAAAGGTTAAGGTCGGAAAGTTCCCTTTCCGTGCATTAGGTAAAGCGTTAGTATATGGGGAAACGGGGGGCTTCGTTAAAGTTGTTGCTGACAAGGATAACGATGATCTTCTGGGTGTTCATATGATTGGGGCACACGTGACCGAGCATATTTCAGAAGCAGCACTTGCCGGGTTTTTGAATGCATCTGCCTGGGAGGTGGGCCATGCTGTTCATCCTCATCCTACATTGTCGGAAGCTATGGCAGAAGCTATGCTGGCGGTTGATGGGTTAGCTCTCAATATTTGAACTATATAGAAAGTGGCCCATTTTTGTCTTCATTTCGGCAAAGATGAGCCGTTTTTTTATTGGAAAAGCGCAGGATATTGTTTTCAATTTGAAGAAAGGTTGTGTTATAGTATAGGTATGGTCAAGTATTAGGACCTGGTATTAAAAAATAAAAAGTTTGGTGCAAATGTAGTACATTGTCCAAGCTTAACGAATAAGGAGGCTGGCTCCATGTCAATTGGCCAATTGGCGAAGCACAGAGGTTTGGGGTTGTCCGATGAGCAAGCGGTTCAGATGTACCGCAATATGATCAAAGCACGCAAATTTGACGAGATGGCACTGATGCTGCAAAGGACAGGGAAGATTACATTTTTCGTATCAGGGATCGGTCAAGAAGTATCACAGGTAGCAGCAGCACAAGCTCTCCAAGCTCATAAAGATTATTTTTTACCTTATTATCGTGATTACGGTTTTGTCTTGTCCGTTGGGATGACGCTTAAAGATCTTATGCTTTCTCTGTTCAACCGTGAAGAAGATCCAACTAGCGGCGGTCGGCAGATGGTTGGGCATTTTAGTCATAAAAAGCACCATATCGTAACAGGGTCCAGTCCGGTAACGACGCAAGCCCCTCATGCCGTTGGCTTTGCGCTCGCTGCCAAAATTAAAAAGCAGGATTTTGTTTCTTATGTAACGTTTGGGGAAGGTTCTAGTAATCAGGGAGATTTCCATGAGGGCTGTAATTTTGCAGGTGTCCACAAGCTGCCTGTTATCTTTCTCTGTGAAAATAATCAATATGCGATCTCTATACCCGTGCATCGACAAGTAGCGGGCAATATATATGAACGTGCAAAAGGCTATGGATTTCCAGGATTTCGAGTGGATGGCAACGATCCGCTTGAAGTATATCGGGTAGTAAAGGAAGCGCGTGAACGAGCTGTAAATGGACAAGGGCCAACTTTGATTGAAGCGATGATGTATCGGCTGTCCCCTCACTCCACCTCGGACAACGACATGATGTATCGTACCAAGGAAGAAGTTGACGAGCACCGCAAGCTGGATGGAGTCCCGTTGTATCGTGATTATTTGATTGATTGCGGCATTTGGAGTGAAGCACAGGACGAAGAATGGCTGGCAGAGATAGCACAAGAGCTTCGGGATGCTGTACGTTATGCTGAGGAAGCACCTTATGGCAAGGGCGAGGATACATTCCGCCATGTATTTGCCGAAACGAAGGAGGGGGAATAACGAAAATGGCCGTTATTACTTATCTTGAAGCCATACGGAGTGCCATGTTTGAAGAGATGCAGCGCGATGAGAACGTGTTTGTATTGGGTGAGGATGTTGGCAAAGGCGGCGTATTTAACGCAACCAAAGGCTTTCGGGATCAATTTGGCGAGGAGCGCTGCATGGACACGCCGCTTGCGGAATCTGCGATTGCTGGCGTTGCTATAGGAGCCGCCATGTACGGTATGCGTCCGATTGCAGAGATGCAATTCGCCGACTTTATCTTGCCTGCAACGAACCAAATTATTAGTGAAGCAGCGAAAATTCGCTATCGATCCAATAATGACTGGAATTGTCCACTCGTAGTCCGTGCTCCGTATGGAGCCACTGGCGGAGGTGCGCTCTATCACTCTCAATGCACAGAATCGATCTTCTTCGGTACCCCCGGACTTAAAATCGTGGCACCTTCCAATCCCTATGATGCGAAAGGGCTGATGAAGGCAGCGATTCGGGATGAAGATCCGGTCTTGTTCTTTGAACATAAAAAGTGTTACTTGTCTATAACTGGAGAGGTTCCAGAGGAAGACTATATTGTGCCGATTGGAAAAGCCAATGTTGTGCGCAAGGGTGAGGATATCACCATAATCTCCTACGGTATGATGGTAAATCATGCCCTGAAGGCTGCTGAACAGGTAGCAACGGAAGGGATTCAGGCTCATATTTTGGATCTGCGTTCCTTGGCTCCCCTGGATAAGGAAGCGATTCTTGAAGCAGCAGCCTTGACTGGCAAGGTGCTTATTATTCATGAAGATAATAAAACAGGCGGCATCGGTGCAGAGGTTTCTGCGATCATCTCTGAAGAGCTGTTTTACGATCTCGATGCGCCAATTATGCGTTTGTGCGGGCCAGATGTTCCTGCGGTTAGTATGAACCCATTGCAGGAGAAGGTATTTTTGCTAAACCCGGATAAAATAGCTGAAGCTATGCGCAAGCTGGCTGCGATCTAGATTAGGTTAGATGTTACACAACTACAACTATAGGACTTCTAAAATAAAGTGAGGGAATAACGGATGATGGAGAGTGGAAACAGAGGAACAGCGGTGCCTGTTCCCCATTTGGCGGAAAGTCTCGTTGCCGCAACTGTGGGCAAGTGGCTCAAGCGCCCAGGGGATTTCGTCACGCAGTATGAAGTGATCTGTGAGCTGATCACAGAGAAGGTCAATGTGGAAATGCCGTCTCCGATAGAGGGGACGATTACGGCGATCGTGGTTCAAGAAGGAGAGACAGCAGGCGTGGGCGAGGCGCTCTGCTTTATTCAAGAGAAGCAGAGCGGTATTGCGGCTCCGCAGGTTGCTGCGGAGGAAGCCGTTCGTGCGCCGCACAGCCATGAGCCTGCCGCCTTTGGGGCAGGCAGCGGAGCTGCGGCGCAGCCCATGCCGCCAACGGCAGCGGGGCTAGCGGCTGGCGGCGAGATGCACGGCCGATATTCACCGGCCGTGTTGAAGCTCGCAGCCGAGCGCGGCGTCGCGTTGGCCGCCGTGCCCGGCACGGGCCTAGGCGGGCGCATCACGCGCAAGGATGTGCTGGCGTATGCCGAGCACGTCCTTGCGCGTGA
>JACMJI010000107.1 GCA_014380705.1 Gorillibacterium sp.
AAAGCCCATAACATCCACAGAGAGCTTGCAAGCATAGAACTTGACTTGTTTTTTTCGCGCTCCTTTAAGGAAGGCTGACAATGGAGGGGCATCATCGTCCTCCATCATATCGAGAAGCATCTTTTTGCCAAATCCGGCATAATTCATTTGTGAAATCGGCAGTTCATCCGGTCCCTTTGGTGTGATTCGACCTAACATTTTCTCATAAAAGGTTTTATCCTGATCCGTCATTTTCTCCGGGTCTCTTACCAGAAACAAACCCCAGAAGGCGCAGAAAATCGTAACGTCCACATCCAGCTCTCTCGCACTATTAGCCAGAATTAAAGCAGCCATCGCTTTATCATAATCACCACTGAACATTAATATATTCATTCTTTTTTTATCCATGTTCTCATTCCTCCCTCATACACAATCCATTATTCGATCCATGTTAGCTCCCACTTATTGTTTGCCTTGGTAAGATTATTATCCAATCCGGTATTGTTCTTATCTTCATATGTACATAAAGCAAAAAGCCACAAGCTAAAGTCCAAAGACTTTGTTTGCGGCTAGGATTTATATGGGATAGGTTTAAGAATTAAGTAATTTCATTATTCGTGGTATTTATTGATAAGCTTACAGATGTCAGAGCTTTCTTCTTCTTTCTCTTCTTCTTTCTCTTCTTCGTCTAAAAGAGTTTCATGCTCAGCCCAACAGTGTCTGCATACTTCTTCGCTTGTACAAAGAGCAGCATCGTCACAGGTATAACAAAATTGCAGCAGGTTCTTCGTCACTTGATCGGTATTCAACTCTTTCATTTCGATCACTCCTGTCGTCATCTGTGAGTTAACTATATCACATCATGCCCCTTAAAAAGTGTGAATTATTTCACAATAATAAGTAAAAACAGATGAAAATCATGGGAGTCAGCTTGCATTTTACCTTATTATGACAATAAATGAACTCGATGGTTCATTGACCCGTTTTAAGAACTGTGATTTAATAAACATAACTTTTTAGAAATAATCGAATAGGACGGGTGTTTAAATGATTGCGAGCCTTGATATTTATTATAACCATATACTCAGCCAATATCAGATGGCTAATCTCTGGAAGGTCGAAGTGCGAGATAGCGGGATGAATAATACGACGCGCTTTCTAGTGGGCGTAAATGGCGACTTGCGCATTCTGCGTATTTATGAGAACCATCGTGACCCAGACAAACTTCGCTTCGAGCATGAAATCCTGATTCAGCTACAGGAGACAAAACTTGCCTATGTCACGCCTCTCCCTTATCCATCCCTCACAGGAGAAACCTTTGTCACCTGTTTGGATGGAAAGCTTGCAGCGATCTTTACCTATATTCCAGGAGAGCGTCCAGTCCACACAACATGTATCGAGCTCGCATATCGGATGGGGCAAGCAACAGCTGAGTTAGTTTTATCTCTCGCACAGCTCAAACCCTTAGCAGCTACGATCTATCCCCCTTATTATGAGTTAGGTGAGGCCTATCCTTCAGCTTATGCTGATATTTCACACCGTGTGGGCATTAACCCCGATCTGAAAAGTATCAGTGGAGATATGTTGTTCCTACTTGCTGAGCTCAATGCTTTTTGTCAGCACATGGACTCGGTTCGCGAACTGCCAAAGCAGATCATCCATGGAGACTTCTCTTGTTCGAACGTATTAATGGAGGCCGGACAGGTGGTTGGCATTCTAGATTTTGAATTCGCTACTTGGGATGCTCGGGCTATGGAGCTTGCGGTATGCTTGGGAGAATATATTAGCAGTGAACAAGATGTAGACCTAAATGTCCAAGCCGTACTAACGGGTTATGGTGACAAACACAAATTAACCCCAGCAGAAGCTCTACTTCTTCCCGAGCTCACGAAGCTAAGAAGACTGGATGTCTTCCTCCATTTCTGGAACCGCTATGAAGCTGGTCTTGATCCTGTAGAGATTTTGCGCGATCAGACGATACGCTCTGCCAATGCTTGTCGATATATGAATAAGAACCTAGAGACTCTAATGAATGCTATTCAGCGCTTAGTTGTATAGGTCCTCGTTGGAGGACTTCGAAGATATTATTTAAGTGCATCACTTATCATAGCGGCTGACAAAATCTCTCCAATGCTGCCACAAAGCAGAAGATCAGCATAGCTATCGTAGGGGGTTGGTGTTTTATTGATTAGGACAAGCTTATCCCCACGGAAATAGTTAATTAAGGATGCCGCAGGGTTAACGGTTAGTGACGTTCCACCGACAATCAGTACACTTGCCCTTTCTACTGCCCTCACACTCAGCTCAATGATATTTGGGTCCAGGCTTTCTTCATAAAGGATGACATCAGGTTTAATTACTTCACCGCAGATATCACAGCGAGGCACTTTTTCAGAGCTTTCCAGAATAGCCTGCAATGGATAAGAAGCGTGACATTTCATACAGCTATTGCGATGAATCGACCCGTGCAGCTCCAGAACATTTCGACTTCCCGCCATTTGGTGCAGACCATCAATATTTTGTGTAATCACAGTGTTCAGTTTTCCCTGTGACTCCAGACTCGAGAGCGCTAAATGTGCCGCACCTGGTTTTGCTTCTAAATGGATCATATGCGATTTATAGAAGGTGTAAAAATGCTCCGGATATCTCATAAAAAAGCTGTGGCTAAGTATCGTTTCCGGGGGAAGCTGCTGTTTCTCACTAATTCGGTAAAGCCCCCCCTCGGAACGAAAATCGGGAATTCCACTCTCCGTGGATGTCCCGGCACCGCCAAAGAAGACAATGTCTGTACTTTGGCGGAGCAGTTCACCTAATTTATTCTCCAACCGTACACTCCTCCTTCAATATCCAGGAAATTTAATACTTAATGGATTGGTTGGCCTTACGCAGAACACTGGCCGAGTGCTCTAATTGCTTCTTCTCTTGCTCGTTCAGATCAAGATACAGAATCTCCTTAATCCCACTTCGACCTACAACAGCAGGCAGACCTATGTAAATATCATCAAGGCCGTATTCCCCCTGAGGGCGTGTAGATACAGTAAGAATGGATCGTTCATCCCGAAGAATACACTTGGTCAGTTTGGCGAGTCCAAGAGCAATCCCGTAATAAGTGGCACCTTTAAGATTAATGATCTGGTAGGCAGCATCCCTTACATTAGCGAAAATTTCATCGAATTCCTTTGGCTCAATCGCAATGTCCTTCTGTTTGTCCAAATATTCAGGAATGCGCAAGCCCCCGATGTTTGCATGGCTCCAAACCGGAAGCTCCGTATCTCCATGTTCACCAATAATATAGGCATGAACATTACGAGTATCCACATTCAGCCGCTGCCCGAGAAGAAATCTCAGTCGTGCTGTATCAAGAATGGTTCCCGAACCGATGACTCGCTCTGAGGGTAATCCAGAAAACTTCCAGGTGGCATAGGATAGTGCATCAACTGGATTACTAGCAATCAGGAAAATGCCATTAAACCCGCTAGCCATCACCTCTTCAACAATGCCTCTGAAGATATTGGCGTTCTTGCTTAGCAGATCAAGCCTTGTTTCTCCTGGTCCTTGACTTGCTCCTGCCGTAACAACAACAATATCGGCATCCTTGCAGTCCGAATATTCGCCATCCCATATAGTAATTGGCGAGACAAATGGAAGCCCGTGGTTCAAATCCTGCGCGTCACCCTTGGCTTTATCTTTATTCTTATCAATAATCACAAGCTCTTTCACAAGGCCTCTGTTCAGTAATGCGAATGCATAGCTCGCTCCTACTGCTCCAGAACCAACTAATACAACACGGTCTCGTTTGGCACTCATAATCTTTACCCCTCTTCATAGTTGAATTCAAGCATCTATATCGCTTATATGTCATTTTCTTTATTACCAATGGTTATCATGTCCATTATAATGAAATTTCTTAGCATATGCCACTCTGCTATTTCTATGAAACCTAAATCCCCACTGGCAACTTGACCAGTGGGGATTTAATGAGTTGCACTTATAGATAAGAGCTTTCGTGCTTTGCCTTAAGGGCATTCCAGCGACGTTCAACTTCAGCCTCGAAGGCTTGATACGTCTCGGCAAATTCCGGTTTGAGCATATGACGGGTCTTCCCCATGGATCCAAGCCATGCCGTCATGGGAAGCTTCTTATCTTTATCCTCGGGATTATACGTTATCGTTGTAACGCCATGCTCCACTTCATAAAGCGGGAAGAAGCACGTATCCACTGCATAACTTATAATCTCCGTACCTTTGTCATCCTCTGTCAGCCAATTTAATGGGCAGGCAATAAGGATCTTGCCATAGACAAGTCCTTCTTTCTGCGCATAATATTGCGCTTTCGCAGCCTTCTTCACAAGATCCTGTGGAAAGGCTTCACTGCCAGTGAATACATAGGGAATATGGGTAGCAGCCATAATCTGCGCGGTATCCTTATGATGGACTGCTTTGCCGCCTCTGTCATCCCCGACATTTGATGTCGAAGTCCGATGACCGATTGGTGTCGAATAGGACATCTGTGCACCCGTATTCATGTAGCCCTCATTATCATACTCAATGATAATCATTTTGTGGTTGCGCAGGGCAGCACCAATGGCCGGCCCCATTCCAATATCCATCCCGCCGTCACCTGTTACCATGACAAAGGTGAAATCATCCTTTAATCCTAGATAATCAAGCTCGCCCCGACGCTTGCGCTCCCAGAACATCTCAACTACCCCTGACAAGGTTGCAGCACCGTTCTGGAACAGGTTATGAATATAGGTGCCTTTGTGAGCGGAGTAAGGATAACCCGTTGTAACGACCATCGCACAGCCCGTATGGAACAGGGTTACGATGTCGCCTTCAATCCCTTTGAAGAAAAGCTCTAAACCAGAGAAAATTCCACAGCCCGGGCAAGCCCCATGTCCAGGAGCGATCCGTTTGGGCTTCTTCACCAATGCACGAAGGGGTGGAATCCTGACATTCACTTTACCTGTAATCGCATCCTTCGAGACACTGATTAACCCGGTATTTAAATCCTCATAACGCATGGGTTCAAGTACCCGTTGAGGCTTCTTAGTTGGATCTCCTGGAGTATGCCCGTAGTAGTCAAAGGGTGTGGCTACAAAGCCCTTTTCTACCGCATCAATGGCAAATCCAAACAGGCTATGTCCATCCTCAGCGTAGAAATCCTTGCCACCCAGACCATAAATCCGACTGATGACTTGGGTATCGCGGTTTCCTTGGGTGAACAAGGCTGCTTTGATCTCATTGACCATATTGCCGCCATGTGCCCCATAAGAATCTGCTCGGTCGCCGACGGTAACCGCCTTAACATGCTGCAGCGCTTCAGCAATTTCCTTGGCTGGGAAAGGACGAATCATATTCGGTG
>JACMJI010000013.1 GCA_014380705.1 Gorillibacterium sp.
TATGCATCCATGGGCCGGCTTCATATTGAGGTAGAGGATAACGGCAAGGGCATGCCTCCGGATGAATTGGCCAACCTGCAAGCCAGCCTGCGGATCTCTGCCGAAGATTTCTCGGGTTGCGGCTTGTGGAATGTAAACCAGCGAATGCTGCATCACTTCGGCAGCGATTCCTTTATGGTTCTGGAAGCATCTGAATGGAATGGATTAAAGGTAAGCCTCGTCTGGAACCTATCGACAAACGGAGGGGAAACAAACGGAGGGGAAAAGGATGTATAATTTATTGATTGTTGATGATGAGAAACACTACACGGACAGCCTTGCCGACACCATTCCCTGGGAAAAAATCGGGATTCATAACGTTTATAAAGCATACAGCGCTTCCCAGGCTTTGGTACTCATTGAGGAAGTCAAGATCGATATCCTGATGACGGATATACGCATGCCCAAGATGTCCGGTTTGGAGTTGATTGCGGAAATCAGACAGATCAAACCCGGGATCAAAAGTCTCCTGTTGACCGGTCATGCGGATTTTGAAGCTGCGCAGAAGGCCGTCACGCTTCAGGCTGTTGACTACTTGTTGAAGCCGGTAAAGGACGAGAAACTGCTGGACACGGTGCAGAAAATAGTCCACCAGTTGGACGAACAACAAATGTTGGGGAAGAAAGTGGAGAATGCCCTATTCCTGCTTCGAGAAAATTCGGAGCAGCTGAAAGCGAACCTGCTCCTGCAGGTGCTGAACGGTTCAATTGGCCGGGATGCTTTGGAAGAGAATATGAACCGCTATGAGATCCCTATCCGTTTTGGGGAGAAAGCCCATCTGTTTCTCATCGGTCTAGGAAGCTTTCTGCAAAGTCACGATCTGTACTCCCAGTCCCTACTGCGGTTCGCGGTGACCAATATTCTCGGGGAGTTGATTCAGGAGAAGGCGAATCTTTGGTCTGCGCAGGATGAAGAAAACACCATTGTCGCGCTGATTTATTCTCCCTCCGGACAGTCAATCGACCCGTTCTGGCTGACAGAACGAATGGATCAGTTGCATAAGGAAGTCAAAACGTACTTAAAGGGCCAAGTAGTCATCGTCTCGGCAGGGGATGGCTCCTTGCCCGAGGAAATTCGCAGATGCTACACCTCAGGGAAGTCTGTCATCTCAAAGTGTCTAGTGACGATGGAGCCGGAGGCCCATCGCTCAGGGAAAGAAGCGGAGTTAGTAAGAAAGCTCTACGAATCTCCTCTTCTCACCCATCTGCTGGAATCAGAACAGTGGGAGCAATCCGAAGCCAAGATTCGATCCCTGGTAAGTTTACTGCATTCCACCGGTTCCCCCGAGCGGCTGCGGGATGTGTTCTTCTTCTTTTCCAATGCATTCCTCTATTTAGCGTATAAGAACAATACACCCCTGGAAGAAATCATCGATTCCGAGACAGTCAAATATTTTAAGGGAAAACCGATCCTGCATATCGCCCAGCTCGAGCAATGGGCATTAGACGTGCTTGCCAGTCTTCAGAGCCGGTTCTCCAAAGCTTCATCCAACTACAACGAACTTGTCGTCAAGAAGATACAACAGTATATCCAGCCAAACCTGGACAAGGACCTTTCGCTGGTCACTTTGGCCCAGATGGTCTATATGCACCCGAATCATTTGTCGAAGCAGTTTAAGCTCTTTACCGACCTAACAGTTTCCCAGTACATTTACCATCAGCGCATGCAGCTCGCTGCAGAAATGTTAAAGCACGGGGAGTGCAGAATTTATCATATTGGTACGCAGATCGGATATCCCAATACGAACTGGTTCATCAAAAAATTCAAAGACTACTACAACTTGACACCCCAGGAATACAGGGACAGGTTTCGGTTATGAACGACTGATTTCCTTCTATAAAACAACAAACCTTCTATAGGCTTGCATAATCTCTCCTCCTATAATGAAAGTAAGGCTGGAACATCTGAAAGGATTCGAATCCTGCCTAGCAATTAAAGTTCGAGATCGAAGGGGAGTTGACACGTGAAACAGAACAAAAGGTTTTTGATAGGAACGCTTGCCTTGTCTTTACTCATGGTTCCCGCTCTATCCGCCTGCAACAGCTCGAAGAACGAAAGCAGCAGTACGGTGCCGACAGGCAGTGCATCTCCTGAAGCAACAGCAAAAGCTCCCGAGAAGGAAAAATGGGACGTAAAGTTTGATCCGCCGATCACCATTACCACAACGATCGTTGATGAGAATCGTCCGAATGCCTTCAAAAATGGAGAATCCCTGCAGGACAATGTAGCCACCCGCTGGATGAAAGACAACATGGGGATTACTACCAAATTTCTCTGGGTCGTCGGCAAAGCGGAAGACACAGACACGAAACTTCGTCTGGCCCTGTCCACGAATGATAAATTGCCCGATACGTTCGGAGCAGGCGGGGACTTGCTGCAGGATTTGATGAAAGCGGATAAATTGCTGCCACTAGACGAAGCGATTGAGAAGTACGCATCGCCCGCATTGAAGGAAGCCTTGGTTAAATACCCTTACACTCTTAACGAAGCATCCAAAGATGGTAAAACCTACGGTCTTCCCCGCTTCTTCATGGGAGACGAGGGATCAGTCATGTGGATCCGCAAGGATTGGTTGGAGAAGCTCTCCCTCCATGCACCGAAAACCATTGATGAATTAGGCAATGTCCTGAAAGCATTTTCGGAGCAAGATCCCAATGGAAACAAGAAAGACGATGAATTCGGTATGGCACTTCCGCTGAACCAGGGTCCTTGGACCTGGATGGGTCAGACGGATCCGATCGTCGGTGCCTTCTCAAAGGGAATGATCGGAACCTTGGATATCACGAATTTCTGGAGTCCAGACCAGCAAGGAAACCTGATGTATGGCGCAGTCAGTCCTGATGCAAAGAAATATCTGACGGTCATGAAGGATTGGATGAGCAAAGGCTACCTCGACAAAGAAGCGGGCATTAAAGATCCGGTTAAAGCTTCCGAGCTTGCCGTTTCCGGTAAAGCCGGGGTGATGTTCGGTCCTTATTGGATGGGTGGCTGGCCTCTTGGCGACACGTCCAAAGTTGACCCGAACGCACAATGGGCCGCCTACCCGCTGCCTGCCGGACCGGACGGTCTGAGCGGAAGAGCCCAGAAGCAGTTGTACAACGGTTATACGGTGTTCAGCAAGGATTTCGAGCATATTGATGCCTGGTTTGCCTATTACAACAAAACTCTTGCCAAGAATATCGGACCGAGCGATCCTAACTACGATCCCCGTTTCAAAGATGGTTATTTTGAAGGGTATGATTATGTCAAGCACGACGGCAAAATCATCACAGGGAACTTTAAGGAGGCTGGCGTTCCTGAAGATAAATGGCCGATGCCCGATGGAACTTTGATGGATATGCGGTGGATGATGTTCCCCCTCTTGGGGACAATTCAACCTACAATCCCTTATTCCAATCTGGAAGCCATTTCGAAATTTATCGCTGACCCGAAAGCGGATGCTCAGACACCGATCGAGATAAGTGTGCACGGTTATAATGCTACTCAATTGCAAGCAGCCGATATTTGGATGAAGGAAAAAGATAAGGAAACCCCCAATACTTTCACCGGTCCTATGACCCCGGGAATGAAAAAGAACGGGGAGTTCCTTACCAAATTGGCAACTGAGAGCTACTTGAAGATCATTTATGGCGAAAAGCCATTAGATTACTTCGACGAGTTCGTCGCTCAGTTCAGCAAAAACGGTGGCGAACAAATTACCAAGGAAGTAAACGAGTGGTATAAAGCCAACAAATAATTCGAAAGAGAAGGAGAGAGCCATCATCCGGCTTCTGCCGGATGGTGGCTCTCTCCCTTTTTTAAAGAAGGAGTGTCAAGTATGAAACGGTATTGGACCAAAACCTGGCCCTATCACGTTCTGCTTCTGCCCGCTGTTCTTCTCTGCCTTGTTTTCTCCTATGTACCCTTGGCAGGGTTGGTCATCGCTTTTCAAAATTATGAACCCTGGGTAGGAATCGCCAATTCCACATGGGTCGGATTCGAGCATTTTCATTATTTGTTCACTTACCCCGACAGCAAGCAAGTCATTGTTAATACTCTTTTGATCTCTTGCTTGAAGCTTGTCTTTCAACTTATTTTCCCCCTCGGATTCGCTCTTCTCCTGAATGAAATGAGGGCGATGCTGTTAAAAAAAGTGATTCAGACCATGGTCTATCTTCCCCACTTTATATCCTGGGTTGTCCTTGGCGGAATCTTAATTGATATTCTCGGCAATGATGGCATCGTAAACCGTTTAATTACCTTATTCGGCTTTCAACCTGTATTTTTCATGGGTAACGGCAATTGGTTCCGCTTCGTCCTCATCGCCAGTGACGTGTGGAAAGAGTTCGGTTTCTCGGCAATCATCTTCCTTGCGGCCTTAACCAGCATTAATCCGGTCTTGTATGAAGCGGCGGAAATTGACGGCGCAACCAAGTGGAAGCAGATGGTTCATGTAACCTTACCGTGCATTCTGCCCATTATTGTCGTCGTTGCGACCCTTTCTCTGGGAAGAATACTGGATGCAGGCTTTGACCAGATCCTGAATCTTTATAACCCCCTTGTCTATGCCAAATCGGATATTATTGATACGTTCGTATATCGGGTAGGTTTGCAAAAAGGCGAATTCAGCTTCGGAACTGCAGTCGGACTCTTCAAATCAACGATAGGATTCATCATGATTGTGGTCAGTTACCGGATGGCTTATAAGATCGCGAATTACCGGATTTTCTAGGGAGGAAAGAAGGATGCACGATACCCGAAGTTATCGATTATTTACCGTATTCAATTACATTTTTCTGTGTTTGCTGGCCGTGCTTTGTATTCTTCCTCTGGTGCACATGTTTGCCGTTTCTTTCAGTTCAAGGGCCGCCGCAACCGCAAATATCGTTAATTTCTTCCCGTTAAGTTGGACGAATGAAGCGTATTCGACCACGTTAGGAAACAGTTCGTTCCTCCGTTCCTTGTGGATATCAGTAGAACGAACCGTATTGGGAACCGTCGTGTCCATGCTGGTTACCGTTATGGCAGCCTACAGCCTCTCCAAGGATAACCGGAAGTTTCCCGGCCGAACGCCCTACACCTGGTTTTTTGTGTTCACTATGCTTTTCAACGGTGGGTTGATCCCCATTTACTTCGTGGTCAATAAATTGGGACTTATGGATTCCATCTGGTCCCTCATTCTACCTGTCGCCATTAACGTCTGGAATATGATCCTTATGGTGAATTTCTTCCGGACCCTGCCGAAAGAGCTTGAAGACGCCTGTCTCATTGACGGAGCCGGACACTTTGCCGTCTTGTGGCGCATTTTCCTACCACTGTCCATGCCAGCCATAGCAACCCTATCGCTCTTTTGCATGGTCTTTCACTGGAATTCCTGGTTCGACGGTGTCATTTATATGAGGGATATGGTTAATTATCCTCTGGCCTCTTTCCTTCATGCCATGGTGGTATCCGATAATTTAACCCAGTTGGGAATCTCCGCAAACGATGTAGCGAACATTTCCAACCGAACGGTCAAGGCTGCTCAATTATTTATTAGTTGCGTTCCCATTCTATTGATTTATCCCTTCCTGCAAAAGTATTTTGTCAAAGGGATCGTGCTTGGATCGGTTAAGGAATAGGATGAGATCGTTCAGAACAAAACCGCCGGCATCAGCATCAAGGAAATAGTCGAGAAAGTGTCCTACTCCTCGGGCCACTTCGGCGTGGTTTTCCGGAAGTTGACGGGTTTCTCTCCCAAGCAATACCGACAGCATTTGAAGCAACAAAAA